>CAZVCJ010000001.1:0-2250 GCA_964625745.1 uncultured Anaerolineae bacterium
CACCTCAGCAGAGCGAATCGTATATCCCCATGATCTGCCTCCCCGCCTGCTCCCAGGAATACCTCTCTATTGCCCGCTGCCGCAAACCCATCCCCAGGGCGGCAGCCCTTTCTTCGTCTTCCAAGATGGAGCCTAGCGCCTCGGCCAGAGTTGCGGGATTGCCAGGCTCAGCATAGACTCCCAGGTCGTCCAGGTACTCGCGGCTGACAGGGGTGTCGAAGGCCACGGTGGGCAGGGCCAGGGCCATGTAGTTCAACAGCTTGCCGCTGCCCTCAGTAGCCGAGATTTTGGTGGATACAGCCACGTCGCCCAGGGCCAGGTAACGCGGCGCTAGCTTGTAGGGCATCTTGCCAGTGAAAGTGACGTGATCGGCCAGGCCCAAACTGTGAGCATAGTCACGATAGCCATCCTCGCCCGGAAAGCCCATGATCAGGAAATGGACATCGGGGCGGGTCTTGACCAACTGGGCCGCCGCCTGCACCAGGAGGGGCGTGCCCTGGTATTCGGCCAAGAGGCCCAGGTAGACCACGACTTTGCGCTCCGGAGGGATGCCCAGGTGAGCCTTCAGGTTGAGGCGCTCCTCCTCGGTGACGGCATCGGGGCGGAAGGTGTCGGTGTTGACGCAATCGGGCACGATGTGGATGTTGGTAGAACGGCAGTGAAACTCGTTTCTCAGCAGATCGGCCGCGTGACGGGAGCTGGTGACGATGGCCTGCGGGAGGTGGTCAATAACTTCCTCCAACCAACGCACAGGGCCATAAAGGGCTCCATTGAGGTTTAGAAAGCGGTGATCAATCATCTCACCCGTCATGCTGCCCTGAAAGTCGAAGACTGAGGGCACGCGCTGCCGTTTGCCCAGCACGTAGCCGATCAGAGCGCCCTCGTGCAGGTGGGCGTGAATGATGTCGGGCTTCTCGCGCAGAGCCACCTGCAGCGATTTGATGGAGAGCAAAACATCGAAGACCAGCTTGTGCCTGGAGCACCCTACCTCGTAATCGTGCCGCCACGGAATGGGCCTGGTACGTTCGATGTCCACCCCTTTCAGATCCCCGCCTATGTAATAAGTGACGATGGTGACTTTGTTGCCCAACTTCTGCAGGATCCAGGCCTCTTCCGCGATGCGAACGTGACAGCCGTAATCGAGGAAGAAGCTGGTCGGAGCGATCATCAGGATGTTATAAGTGCGTCTAGCCATCAGTCCGTTTCCGCTATCACCCACACCTTTTGTAACACAACCCGATCATCCACACTCTCCCCATCTTCCAGGACCGGCAGCCGGACTGCCGCCTCCGCATTGTACAAGCCTATTTCGATGGCGTATTGGCCCGACGGGGTGTCGGGGTTTACGACGATGCTATATCTGTCGGTTACCACCTCCCCCTCTAGCCACAGCGTCGTCGGATGTCTGCCTTCCTGCGGCGGATTGTCCTGCTGCCCCCAGATGCACTTGTCCTCGTCAATCAGGTGAGTGAACACTGTGTAGCCAGTATCCATCTGCTCAAGGGCCCGCCAATAGAGGGTCAGAGGCACGGCTTCGCCGGGACCGAACCCGGTTCCCTCCAAATCATAACCCAGCAACTCCACCAGTCCTCCCAAATTGGCCTGGTGAGGGTGCTGGATGGTCGGAACGTTGAACTCGTGCTCGATCTGAATCACCTGAATCTTCCCCATATCGAGAGCATAGCCAGTGGGAGCGGAGGAGAACGCTCCCCGCAAACCGGCCAGAAAGCCACCGTACTGAGCGATTTCAGGCTCGCGCAGCACAATCCCCACATAGTAATCGCCTCCAGGCGCGTCAGAGGGGATGCGCAGGGCATGCTGCCCCTTCACTATCTCCATCTCATCCCAAAAGCTGGTGGGGTATCCGTCGCCGGCAGGCTGAATCACCTCCTCGGCCCAAAGCCGCTTGTGCTCATCCACCAGGCGAAAGTAGAAAGAGTAGTCCCCCGCCAGTTTTCGCGAGACCTGCCAGTATGGCCGTATCCACACCCAATCCCCCGGTCGGTAGCTCCCCCCGGTGAAATCGTAGCCCAGAAGCTGAAGGTCCCCAAAATCCATAACCTGACGATGTTCCAGGGGCAATGAGGCCGTCGCTCCGCTTACGGCAGGTGAAGATGAGGGCTTCCCCACCTGAAGGATGCCCATATTCACCATCCCCCCCTGAGGGTTTGAGTCTTCACCGACGACGGCCAACTGCCGGCCGGCGTCGTGAACCACCATCTCCAGGCGGTACCAGCCCGGCGGGGTGCC
>CAZVCJ010000001.1:2350-27759 GCA_964625745.1 uncultured Anaerolineae bacterium
GCCGGCCGGCGTCGTGAACCACCATCTCCAGGCGGTACCAGCCCGGCGGGGTGCCGACATCAATCAAAAGCTCGTAATCATCCTTGACAATCTGACCCGACGGCCACTGCGAGGTAGGGTAGTGGCCATTGAGGGGGGCGCGATCGGCCCACCCCCAGAGACGATTCTCCCCATCGAGAAGACGCAGCGAGACCCCGTAGTCCCCTTCCAGTCCCCCTGAAGCTGGCGAGGAAAGAGGGAGGGCTTCCCAATACAGGTTCAGGTGTACAAACTGTCCACCAGCGGCGGGCCTGCTCTGCAAATCGTAACCCAAAAACAGGAGCTTGTCCTCGAAGTTGGCCTCCATCGGGTGTTGGACCTCATGCAGGGCATCGAGCACGGGCGAGCTCGTCAGGAAGCAAAAAGCCTGCACCAGAGAGGCGTAGCTGTGAAAGCTCCGCTCATCCACCAGGAAGGCATTCTGCTCCAGCCAGGTCTTGGGCAAGAGATCCGGGTCGCCCCAGGGCGGGGTGTATGAGAGTGCCAACCAAATGCGGTCGTACTCAGCCAGCAGCTCCTCGAGGGCGGAGATGGTATCCTGGTCGGGGCTGGTCAGCCGGGGCAGTCCCGTCCAGGGCAGGCCAGCGTCGGCGTAGTAGTGGTAGAGCTGGAAGGTGTGGGGCGGGTCTACCACGATGATGTCGCCCGGTTGGGCGTGGGCCTTGAGGTACTCCCCCCAGGCCCGGTGATCGTCCTTGGCGTATTTCTCGTTGGAAAAGTACTGTTGGGTAGAGTGGGCCGAGCCAGCGATCATCAAGGCCAAACAACTGGCAAAGACCAGCGGCCACTGCTTCCTGATGACCACCAGTCCCACGGCCAGAATCAGATAGAAGGCGGGGCTGACCATTATTAGATGGCGAATGTTCATGTAGGCCGGTCGGACGTAGGAGAGGAAATAGATTGAAAAGATAGGTACCAGCAGATAGATCAGGACCGATAGGAGTTTGCTGGATATTGGATATTGGATATTGGAAGCCTGCCCTGAGCCAGGTCGAAGGGTTGGAGGTTGGAAGTTGGAAGTTGGAGGGCGTTCGTGAGTCTTAGACTTCAGTGGGTTCAGTTGAGCCGTCGAACGGCGGAAAGTCCTCCAGACTATGATCAGAGACCCGACGAGAAAAACGCCCCGAAAGACCCACTGGACGGCCAAAACCCGTTCGGCCTTGACCGATATCCCCAGGCTGAAGGAGTTGGACACATCGCGCAGAAGCTCAAGGAAAGGGATGAAGCGGAACCCGGCCATCTCTCCTTTGGGTAAGACAGAAAACCCGTAGTAGAGGATGGGGCCGGCGATCAATAGCACGCCAAGCACTGGGATCGCTACCCGCCGCCATCCTTCGGCAGGCGCCGTCCTGAGCTTGTCGAAGGGATCAGGACGCCGCCAGACATTCCAGATAAACGAAACGAAGACGACAAGCTCCGCCAGCAAGATCAAGAAGCTCAGATAGTGGGTGGCTAACATGGCCACGGAGGATACAATGTAGATTATAGTGGTCAGGTAGTCCTTGGTCTGGTGGTCGGATGGTCTTTGGTGTTGAGTCAATGTCCTTAGCAAGGTGTAGAACGACAGCAAGCCCAGGAAAGTGAGCATGGTGTACATTCTCGCCTCGTGGGAGTACCAGAGGTACAGCGGGGAGATGGCGCCGAAGAGGGCGGCCAACAGCCCCACCCGCCGATCATCGAACAGATATTTGCCCACGGCGTAGAGCAAGGGGACGGTCAACACGCTGAAGGCCAGGGAGGGGAAACGCAAGGCGAACTCGCTTTGGCCCATCAGTTTGACCACGAAATGCAACAGGAGGAAGTAGAGGGGAGGGTGATTGTCGAAAGTGACCACCTGCCTGGTAGCATCGGTGAGGACGATCTCGTTGGACAAGACGAGGGGCAGATCGTAGTTAACTCGCTGCAAGCTCAGGCTCTCGTCCCACCAGAGACTTTGGGACCCCAATCCATAGACCCCTCGCGCGAAGGCCAGGGCTATGAAGAGGAGCAACAAGGCATAGGAGAGCCACTCTCGGCTGGGATGCAAAGATGAGGCGGGGGATACATCCGAGCCCTCGCTTCGCTCAGTCGTTCTATCAGCACTAGATTCCAGAATATCGCTCATTGTCTTTGGAGGTTGGAAGTTGGAGGTTTGAGGTTTGAATTGGGATGCAGCCCCCACCCCCAGCCCCTCCCCCAACCTTGGGGGAGGGGAACCCGGTTCCCCCCTCGCCCAGGGTTGGGCGAGGGGGGTTAGGGGGGAGAGGGCCGCACCCGTTTGAATCAGTCCGCCTCTCTCCACAATCTCAGGCGGAACCTGAACAGATCCCGAAAGGCCCGCAGAATAACGCGGATGTTCGCTCCGGTTTGCTCTCCCGCCAGGCGGGGGAAATGGCTCACCGGCACCTCGACGATGCTAAAACCCTTTCTCTTCGCCCCCACCAGCAGTTCCGTGTCTATCATGGCCCCCTTTGAAGTTATGGGTACCTGGCGGGTAACCTCGCGCCTGAACAGCTTAAACGCGCAGTCAATGTCGCGAGAGACGTAGCCAAACAGCAGATTGACCAACGTTGTCCAGCCCCAGGCGAAGAGGCGGCGGATGAAGGGGTCCTGCCGGTTGGCCCGATAACCGATCACCAGATCAGCGGTTTCGACATAGGGCAACAGCTTCTTTACTTCGGCGACATCATATTGGTTGTCGGAACCGGTGAAAAAGACCAGTTCACGAGTAGCGGCTTGAAAACCAGAATTCAAGGCCCCGCCATAGCCCTGATTTACCTCGTGCCGCACCAGCCTGACTTCGGGATAGTTTTCCGCCAGTTCCTCGACGACCTCAGAGGTACGATCGCGGCTGCCATCGTCCACCACTATGACTTCGTAGTCAGGAGTGAGGGATTGCATCACCTCAAGCGCGCTTCTGACCGCCTGACCAACGTTCTCCTCCTCATTGTAGGCGGGCAAGACCACCGATATGCTTCCCTGAAACGTGAAACGCCTGCCCTGAGCGGAGTCGAAGAGTGAAACGTGATTCTTCTCCTCTCGCTCTAAAGTCTTATCCTCAACAGCTTTCGCCATTGCGCTTCCTTTCGATCAATTTTAGTTTGTCGGCTCTGGAGAGGCGGCGGATGGCCGCCTCTCGCCTTTGAGCCACGCTCCTGGTAGGCTGCTCCTCGTGGTACACCAGACTCACGGGCCGACGGCCACGGGTGTACCTGGCGCCACGCCCGCTGTTGTGAGCCCGCAGACGCCGCTCCAGGTCCGCCGTCCAGCCAGTGTAGAGCGTCCCGTCGGCGCATTGCAGAATGTAGACCACGGCCACCGTTAGTCCTTCTTCTTCCCTTCGACAGCCCTTCGCCGGGGCTCAGAACGAGGCTCAGAACGCCGCCGCTTACCGAGCATCCCCAGGCCTAAGAACTGGCCCATGAAGCTGCCCATGCCAGGCATCTCAGTTGACTGCGCCTCCCAGTCACCCGCTTCCCTGGCCTTCAGCCATCTCTGTCGAGCTATCATCGCCTTATCGAAGACCTGCTCCAATTCCTCGGCGTCTCCGGCCAGGATGGTCTCTTTCAACTCACTTAGCTTCTCCGAACAGGCATCAATCCAACGCACGATGTTCTCTCTGTTGACCAGACAGGCATCGCGATAGGTACTTGGGTCGGCTGAGACGAAGCGGGTGGCGTTCTCGAAGGCGCCCCCGGCTAGCTTGCGCATCTCCCGCCAGGGCGGGCTCTCGGTGGTGGCGACCAGCAAAGCAGCGGAGAGAACAAAAGGCAGATGATCAACGCCGGCCATGAGGCCATCGTGCTCCAGGGGATCGAGGAAGTAGGGCTTAGCGCCCAGGAGGTAAACGAAATCGGAGGCCAGCCGCACCGCGTCGGGAGCCGCACCTGCTGCGGGCGTGAGGCAGTAAGTCGCTCCAGAGAAGAGGTCGGCTCTGGCCGCGTCAATCCCTCCGGACGTCCCCGCGTCACCGACGATGGGATCCCCTCCCACGAAGTTCACTCCATCGGGGAGTATTTCCTCCGCCCATTCGATCACCGGCGACTTGATGCTGGCCGTGTCGGTGATCAGGCAGCCCGGCTTGAGGTAAGGGCCAATAGCCGCCAAAGTGTCTTTGACGCCTCCCACCGGGATGGCAATGACGATCAGGTCAGCACCCTCGCAGGCGGAGACCAGATTCCAATCGGTCTTATCCACGGCACCGATTTTCCTGGCCTGGTTAGCTGCGGCACGTTCCCGATCGTGGCCGACTACTTCGAACTCGGCTTCAGCCTGATGCAGAGCCAGCCCGATGGATCCACCAACAAAGCCCAAACCCACTATCGTAATCCTCGGTTTTTTCATGTAAAGCTCCTTATCTGGTCAGGTGGTCGGATGTTGCTTGGTCAAGTGGTCAATTCCCATCCCCCGTTGACTTGCCACTCGTTACCCCATTACTCGTTGACTCGTTACTCGTTGCCTCCCTAGTTCACCCCGTCGGCCTCTTGCAGGGCCGCCAGCAGTTTATCCTGATGGGTTCTGAACGGGTTGCCGGCAGATGGCTCCTGGTGGCGCCGAATCAACTCGACGGTGACGAGCGAGCAGCCCGTCGCCTGGGCCAACTCGGCCCCCAGCTCAGGATGCTGCTGGTGGACAAAGAAGGGGTAGCGCCAACTGCGCGGCTCGTTCAACGCTAATCTGTCCAACAGCGGCGCTCCGACCGCCCTGATCAGAACAATGAGCACCCGGTGCCACAAGCGCAGCCGCCCCTCGCTCTTGCCCGCGTCGTGCAGGAGGGCGGCTACCAGCAGGTCACGGTCATGCTGCTGCTTTCTCTGTAACGCGTAGAAAACATCCAGGCCGTGGCGCTGGTCACAGCGCGGCATCCGTTGAAAAAGCTCGACCTGGGGGGGAGTCAGGTATTCGCTTAGCAGGCTGAGCTCCCGTTTCGGCACCCAAGCCGCCAACGCCCGGAAGAACTGGCTGACCCGATACACCTAGAGACCTACGATCAAGCGAAAGAGCAGACGATACGGCGTCCCAAGAATCAGCCCCAGGATGCTGATGGGCAAGACCTGATCAACTACGATCAGTAAGAGAAAGATGATGGGCCCTTGGACTTGCATCCTGTCCAAGGCATCTGAAACCTGGTAAGCCCATCTGGCTCGGATGGTGCTGAGGATCCCTCGCAAAATGCTGGCGCCGTCCAACGGGGGGAGCGGCAGCAAGTTAAAGAGGGCTATGCTGATGTTGACGCTTATCAGGATGGCGAGCAAGTTCAGAAGCGACCACGGCAACGACAGGGCCAGCCTGATGGGGACGGCTGCTATGGCGGCCAGAATCAGATTAGACACAGGCCCCGCTGCTGCCACCATACCCATGCCCACCCGTGGCCCTTTGCGGAGATATCGCGGATCAACCGGCACGGGCTTCCCCCAGCCGATGCCAAATCCGGAGAAAAGGCTGAACAGCATCATGATCGTGCCCATGGGATCCAGGTGAACCAACGGATTCAGGGACAGGCGTCCCTGGTATCGGGCCGTGGGATCGCCCAACTCGTTGGCCACCCAGGCGTGGGCGAACTCGTGGACATCAATGGCAATGAGCAGCGAGAGCAAAAAGGCTACGGTCTCCAGTAAGCTACGACCCAAAATCATCTTCCTCCTTCTTCTGCGCTTCATACAGGGCTTCTTGGACAGAGGTTATTATAGCACAAAACAAGGAGGAGGCAAAGAAAGAGCTCTGGATTCGCCATATCGGGCCGGGTGTGCTATAATAGGATCCGGGGAGGTGACAGGCCATGCCCATGGACATCCGACTAGGCGACGTAGTGCGATTGCGTAAGCAGCACCCCTGTGGGGGCTACGAGTGGGAAGTGGTGCGGCTGGGGGCCGACATCGGCATCAAGTGCCGCACCTGTGGCCGCCGCCTGCTGCTGCCCCGGCGCAAGTTCGAGAAGAGCGTGAAGAAGTTGGTTAGTCGGGGATAGGATTGATTCCCACAATGCCCAAAAAGGTTCTCATCCTCACATCCGACACCGGCGGCGGGCACCGCAGCGCAGCGGAGGCCATCGCCGAGGGGCTGGAGCACATCGGGCCAGGCGAGTTCGAGGTGCATCTCCTCGATTTTATCGCCGACTGCACCCCTTTCCCCCTGAACCGCGCCGGACGGATGTACCGACCTGCCGTCACCTACAGTGGCCCGCTGTGGGGTTGGTTCTGGCGCGTGAACGACGGCCACAGGCGGATAGCGATTCTCCTGAAACTGTTCACCCCCTGGGTCAGGAGTAGGCTGACCCAACAGCTTCGCCAGAGGATGCCGCAGGCCATTGTCTCCGTCCACTCCCTTAGCAATCATCTGGCGGTGCAGGCTGTGAGAAGACTAGGCCAGCCCATCCCTGTGATCACCCTTGCCACCGACTTGCGACGGGCTTACGCCTCCTGGTTCTGCCCCGACGTGGACCTCTGCATCGTCCCCAGCGATACCGTTCGCCAAAAGGCCCTGGCCTGTGGCCTATCACCTCAGCAGGTCAAAGTAGTGGGGCTGCCGGTGAGCCTGAAGTTTGGGCAGGAGTCGGGGGGAAAAAGCAAATGGAAAGAGAAGCTGGGCTTGAAGCCCGACCTGCCAGCCCTGATCCTGGTGGGCGGCGGAGAGGGGATGGGCAAGCTCTTCCCCATCGCCAGAGCCATCGCCGAGGCACGCCTGCCCGCCCAACTCCTGGTTGTGGCCGGTCGCAACGAATCGCTGAGACGGCGGCTCGAAAGCGTGGCCTGGGAGATCCCGACCGCGGTCTTCGGCTTTGTGGACAACATGCCGGAGTTGATGGCCGCCTCCGACGCCATCATCACCAAGGCCGGCCCGGCCACCATCAGCGAGGCCATCGCCTGCGGACTGCCCATCATCATCAGCGGGGCCATCCCTTATCAGGAGGACCTCAACGCCGCCTACATACTGGAAACCGGCGTAGGGCAGTTGGCAGATGATCCGGGGGAGATAGTCAGCCTCTTGCAGGAATGGCTACAGCCAGGAAACGAGAAGCTGAGTCGAATGACCCGCAATGCCCGCCGCCTGGCACGACCGGAAACGGCTTTGGAGGTTGCTCGCTTGATCGCTGAGCTTTGTTAGTTGGATATTGGAGGTTAGAGGTTGGAGGTTGGAACTTCCCCCAACTCGAAACCCGAAACTCAAAACTCATTCTGGGGGGCTTGTCGGATGATCGAAATAGAAGAAGCGCGCCGGTATTACACCGACTCTGATGCGGCCCACGACTTCGACCACGTGTTGCGAGTGCTGGCCCTGGTTGAGCGCATCGGCCAGGCCGAAGGTGCGGCGATGGAGATAGTGCGGGCGGCTGCGCTCCTCCACGATGTGGCTCGGGCCGAGGAGGAGCGCACTGGGGCTTGCCACGCCAGGATGGGAGCCAAACGGGCTCGGCAAATCCTGGCCGGCCACCCCGCCGATAAGGTTGAGGCCGTAGCCCAGGCCATCGCCTTCCACCGCTTCCGCGATGAGGTCACCCCCCAGACACTGGAAGCCAAGGTCCTCTACGACGCCGACAAACTGGACGCCATTGGAGCCATCGGCATCGCCCGCGCCTACGCCCTGGCCGGCAGACGAGGCCAGCGGCTCTGGGCGAAAACCCCGTCCGACTCGCTGGCTGAATCACATTCCACCGATCATACCCCGGTTCACGAGTTCACCTTCAAGCTCTCCCGGCTCAAGGACGCACTCTTCACCACCACCGCCCGCCAGATAGCCGAGGAACGCCATCGCTACCTGGTCGAGTTCTTCGCCCGCCTGGAGGAGGAAGTGCAAGGAAAACGATGAGCTGCCGAACGAGGATTCAAACCTCGCTGTATTCCCATGAATTCAATTGAAACCACTTGAAAATTGTAAGGTTTGATCAGGGAAATTTTAAGGTTTCCCCAGTAAGTGACATCCTCAACTCAGCTTGACAGATCAGCTAAAAGGTTGTATAATTTTCGTAGCGTCCGGACAGATGCATTAAGGAAGGCCACGCTGTTCTAGCAGCCTGTCGGAGAGGGCATGCTCCCAGACTTCGGAAGTCTTGATCTGAGAACTCTTAGTGCATCAACTACCTGAAATCGACTGAAATCCCTGCAAGCTTGAGCTACTATGGAGACTTCCGAAGTCTTCTCCGACAAGCTCCTGGGCCAGAGCGATATGGGTTTAACATCAATATAGGAGATTGGTGAGATGGAAGAACAAGACAATAGGCTGACTCTACTCAATGCCAGGGAGGCTGCTCAATACCTGCGGGTAAGTTTGTTCACTTTGAGCAGGATAGAGAGAGAGGGAGGACTAGTACCTTTCCGCACACCTGGGGGCCATCGCAGATATAGCATGAGGATGTTGCACAACTACCTCGAAAACAGCCGCAGTTCCTGGATCCACAGGGGCAATGCCGCGCAGCACCAGGAAGGGGTGGCTAATCCTAAAGATATCGAAAGATCGCAATTGGAGCTAGTTCAAGCCTAAGCCCTCTCCAGCCAAAAGACGCGATCGTATCGGGAGCATAATCTTGTGGAGATACTGAGCAAAGCCGAGGTCAATAGACCTCGGCTCTTTTCTTTGGAAGTGGATAATTCCAGACTTCTGTGATATAATTAATGCAAGCGTTGGGGGATAAGAAACCAGGTTTTTCGTCGGGCAGGCCCCCTCCTGACAGCGGGAAAGCACCTGCCAGCAGTACTACTTACTTCGCTCGCAGGGTACCAAAAACCTGGTTTCTGAGGCACTCTGGGGGAGGAGCGATGCTGAGACGAGACAAAGCCAGGAGTTCGAGCACAGACTACGAGAAAGAGCGGAAGCACATGGTAGAGAGTCAGTTGGTACGGCGTGGCATTGAGGACAAACGAGTGCTGGATGCCATGCGCCAGGTGCCTCGCCACCTGTTTGTGCCCCAGGACGCGCGCGGCCTGGCCTACAGCGACGGCCCCTTGCCCATCGGACAAGGACAGACCATCTCCCAACCCTACATCGTGGCCCTGATGACAGAGCTCCTGGAGCTCACGGGTCAAGAAAAGGTGCTGGAACTCGGCACGGGCTCCGGCTATCAGGCAGCCATCCTGAGCCGCCTAGTCGGTCAGGTGTATAGCGTGGAGCGCCACGCCGCGCTGGCTGAGCAAGCCGAGCGAGTCCTCGCTCAACTGGGCTACGATAACGTCGTAATCAGCGTGGGCGATGGCACCCTGGGCTGGCCGGAACACTCCCCGTACGAGGCCATTATCGTCACTGCCGCCGCGCCAGATGTCCCCCAGCCTCTAACAGACCAGTTGGCCGACG
This sequence comes from uncultured Anaerolineae bacterium, assembly GCA_964625745.1. Lineage (GTDB taxonomy): Bacteria > Chloroflexota > Anaerolineae > VGOG01 > VGOG01 > CAZVCJ01. The sequence goes on from CAZVCJ010000001.1 coordinate 11,654, forward strand.
GGGGGCGGTTGGTGGCCCCGGTAGGGAGCCGGTGGTCCCAGGTGCTGGCCAAGGTCAAGCGTCAAGGTGAAACGCTGGTGAGGGAACACCTGACCGCCGTGGCTTTCGTGCCGCTGGTGGGGAAACACGGGTGGTAAAAGAGCTAATCTTTGCCTTAAATTTATGTAAAAATACTTGACATATCACTATTATTGTGCTATAATATATACATGCCTTGAGAGTAAATGCGACTGAGATCCATCTTGAGGGCGGCTAATCACCGAGGGAACTGTAGTCGTATTTTTTGTGTGTGAGCCTCTCAAGTCCTGCCGGAAGATGGTGCGAAAAAGATGTTGAGGTTCAGCCTGGCCAGCCTGCTGAAAGGGCCTGTCGGCTCCAAAACGAGCTTCGATGTAGACGAGGCCGAACAGAGGTTGGCAGAAGATCTGCGCGTAGATTTTGTGCGGGGGACTGTTGAATTCACGCACACCAATAGAGGCATCTTCAGCGAAGGGCAGTTACGCAGCCAGGTGCAACTAGAATGTGCTCGCTGCCTGGAGACCTTCGTTCAGCCGCTCGATCTCCATCTGGAGGCCCAATTCGGCTTACCTCCCACCAGGCCCCAGGGGGAGACGATATTCCCCATCGGTGTGAAGGGCATCCTGGACCTCATCCCGGCCCTGCGAGAACAGATCCTGCTGGATCTGCCCATGCGACCACTTTGCAAACCCGACTGTCGTGGGTTGTGCGTCGAGTGTGGGAAAAATCTGAACGAGGGGGCTTGCGACTGCGTGAAGGAAAACATTGACCCCCGCCTGGTAAAGCTCAAGGAGCTACTTTAGAACGGAGATTGAAAAGTGAGCATATACCCAAAAAGAGAATTAGACGCCGTGGCGGAGCTTCTGGAGAGGGCCGAAATGCAGGGACACCTTACCCTTGATGATGTATTGGAAACCTTCCCCGAAGCGGAGGAGAATTTAGATCAACTGGAGGAAGTTTTCATCTACTTCCAGGATGCGGGTATTGACATCGAAGAGAACGAGAGAGGGGAAAGCACCGATAGAGACAAGTTAAGAGCCAGGAAAGCAAGGCCGAGAGAAGAAGAGCCGGCAGAAAAAGACATCTTCGACTTGAGTGGCATCTCCAGCGACGACTCCATTGGCCTGTATCTGAAAGAGATGGCTCGCGTGCCGCTCCTATCCACTCAAGAGGAGGTGAGGCTGGCCAAGCTGTTGGAAGAAGGCGAGGCAGCCCAGCTCCGCCTGAGCAAGGATGGCCAGGATCCAGAAGAGCGAAGAAAGCTGGAGCGAGCTATTGACGAAGGCAAAGCAGCGCGAGAGCATCTCATTAAGGCCAACACCCGCCTGGTGGTCAGCATCGCCAAGAAATACATGGGGCGAGGGGTGCCCTTCCTCGATTTGATCCAGGAAGGCAACCTGGGATTGATGAAAGCCGTCGAGAAGTTCGACCATACGCGGGGTTACAGATTCAGCACCTACGCGACTTGGTGGATCCGCCAAACCATCACCCGGGCCATCGCCGACCAGGGACGCACCATCCGCGTCCCTGTCCACATGAGTGACCGCATCAGGCGGCTCTACAAGGCATCAAGACGCCTCGAGCAGGAGCAGGGGCGTAAGCCTACCCCCGAGGAAATAGCCAAGGAGTTGGAGATAGAGCCGCGCAAGGTGCGTTGGATGCTCAAAGTGTCGTGGCGCCCTCTCTCCCTGGAAAAGCCCCTAGGCGAGGAAGAGGACAACGAGCTGGGGAGCTTCATCGAAGACGACAATACCCCCACCCCCACTCAGAGCGCGTACGAGCACTTGCTAAAGGAAAAAATGGAGGAGGTTCTAGCTACCCTTACCCCCCGCGAGTCCCGCATTTTGCGCCTGCGGTTTGGCCTGCAGGACGGAAGAAGCTACACTTTAGAGGAAGTGGGGCAGAAGTTCGGTCTGACACGAGAGCGCATTCGCCAGATCGAGGGCAAGGCCCTGCGCCGGCTGCGTCACCCCCGGCGCAGCCGGCAACTGAAGGAATATCTCACCTGAAGAAGTTATGGTGCCCCTGTAGCTCAGAGGATAGAGCAGAGGTTTCCTAAACCTTGTGTCGGGGGTTCGACTCCCTCCAGGGGCGCCTCCCATCCAATCAGCAGCAAAAACTTCGACCTGTGCAGTTAACCCTGAGCCTGCCGCAATTGACAAGACTTCGGAAGTCTCGAAAGCGCTCTGTCCAGCAATTCCTGGCGCGATTTCAAGCTGAATTCTGCCCTCAAAACGCCTGACGAAGACTTCCGAAGTCTTAACTGCACAGGTTGAAAAACTTCGCAGGAGCCCCTCTGGACTGATTTTTGAGAGCGGCTCCTTTTGAGTAGAAAAGTTATCAACCTACCTGGATACTTATTTATGTAGTAGTCGTAGTAGGGCTTGTGGAAAAGTGGGCAGGGCTGGAAGCAAGGGAAACGGAGCTAGTGGTTGGGGTAATGAGGGGCGGGAACACAATCCGTAGGTATCAGGAGGGGTTTTTAGCGAATGAGGTTGTGGATAAAGCTGGGGATGAAAACAAAGGAGGAAATAGGCTAAATTCGCAAGAATTACACTGAAATTAAGCCGCTTCCACAAGATGTAGGGTGGATTCTCCACCATAATCCAATATCTTGGGTATGGAGGGTCAGCGGACTGGTTGAAGTTATCCCCAGGCGTGCCTGGTTATCCACAGATAAATGAACAATTATCAACAGGTGTTGTCAACAGATGGATCGGGGGAAAAACAAGGGAGATGGGCGTGTGTAGCTGGCCCATCTCCCTTGCTGTGTCCCACCGGTGAAGTAAGGTGCTATTCTGTGTCGTCGTTGTAGAGTATCTTCCTGATGGTCAATACCTCGCGGCGCAGTGTCTCGTCTCCCTCTATCCGATCACTGACTTGCTTAATGCCGTATAAAACGGTGGTATGATCACGCCCTCCCAAGGCCCTCCCTATCTGAGGTAACGAGGCTTGTGTTTCCTGCCGTGCCAGGTGCATAGCAAGCTGACGAGGCCTAACCACTTTCCGACTACGGTTTCGCCCCTTGAGGTCCTCAGGGCTCAGGGAGTAGAAAGCGGCCACTGCCTCAACTACGGCCTCTGGTGTACATTCTCGGCGATTGATGACCATGCCTTGCAAAGCAGCGGTAGCTGACTCAACGGTCAGAGGCTGTCTTTCTGACATGGCCTCCGCTACAACGCGGTTCAAAGCCCCCTCTAACTCCCGGACGTTGCTCATGAACTTGTGGGCAATATATTCGATGACTTGATCAGGCACGGGTATGGGTTGGGTTTCTCGTTTGAATTGCAGGATGACGATGCGAGTTTCCAGATTTGGTGGTTGGATGTCAGCTATGAGCCCTCCTTCGAAACGAGAGCATAAGCGCTCCTCCAGGGTGAGGATAGCTTTTGGATGGCGATCACTGGAGATGACTATTTGCTTGTTGGCAGCATGGAGGGCGTTAAAAGTGTGAAAGAACTCCTCTTGGGTGCTTTCCTTGCCAGCGATGAAGTGAATATCATCCAGTAGCAGCACATCTATGGTGCGGTACTTATTCCTGAAATCCTGGGTGCTGCGGGTACGGATGGAGCTGATGAGTTCGTTGGTGAACTTCTCGGAGGAGGCGTAGAGCACGCGGTAGCCTTTGTCTTGACAGGTGTGGCCCAGGGCGTGCATGAGGTGGGTCTTGCCCAGCCCTGCGCCCCCGTAGAGGAACAGGGGATTGTAAGCCTCGGCTGGATTCTCAGCCACTGCCAGAGCTGCGGCGTGAGCCAGGCGGTTGCTGGAGCCTATGACAAAGCTAGAGAAGGTATATTTTGGATTGAGCATCATTGACGAGGGATTCTTGGCGGTGGCTACTTCGGGCTGGGGAACTGATGATTGCAACAGGGGCTGCGGATCATCCTCGCCAATGGTTTTGACGTCGAGGACAAATCTAGCCTCCACAGTGCGGCCCACAATGTTCACCAGGGCGCGCTTGATAATGGATAAAAGACGGTTTTCAAGCCAATCCTTGGCGTAGGCGCTGTGTACTCCGACGATGAGAGTACCATCCTCATAGGAGATGGCTCTGGTGTTCTTGAGCCAGGTATCGAAGGTGGGCCTGGTCATTTGCAGTTGCAATTCGCCTAATGCTGCTTGCCAGATTTGATCGGCGTTCATGCCGTCTCGCGCTGTCCTTTCGTTCTGGGATGAAGTAGACTCAACTGTTCGGAAGGGTCTCCTGACCGCAGCCGGCGGGCCTTGGGACTTGGTCGGGAGACCCTCCTCCAACGGGAGGGGTTGGGTAGAAGCTAGGTTTGCATAGAGTTTTCAAATGAGGACCGATCAAGTGTAAATATTCTACCAGCATTCCCTTTTTTTGGCAATGGATTTTAGGCCAGTAATCTTAAAGTCTACAATGTTTTAAGAATATTTATGTTCAAGTGCTGGGGAGTGGAAAGCTTGCTTACATTGCGGTAATCGTGTAAAATATCCTGAGGAGAAGGGTGCTCGTTGTGGCTACGATGGGAGGCAAGCATGGGAATCCTCAAGGTATCGGCGAGATCAAGGTCTACGGCAGTGGCGGGAGCCATTGCTGGGGTGGTTCGAGAAAGCGGCCGAGCTGAGGCTCAGGCGGTCGGGGCAGGAGCGGTGAATCAGGGTGTCAAAGCGGTGGCTATTGCCAGGGGGTATCTTGCCCTCGATGGGATAGACGTGATCTGTATTCCCGCCTTCACCGAGGTGGAAATCGAGGGCCAAGATCGCACGGCGATAAAGCTGATCGTGGAGCCGCGATGATCAGTCGAGTTGACCTGCACTTGCACAGCACTGCTTCCGATGGCAAATTCTCTCCCTCGGAATTGGTGGCCATGGCGCTGGAGCGCAATCTCCTGGTCATGGCCATCACCGATCACGACACGACGGAGGGCATTGACGAGGCTTTGGAGGCCGCCAAAGACGCAAGCTTTGACAGAAATCACGGCCCAGCCGTGCAACTCGGAGGCAAAGAGCTGTCTCTGCTACTGTCTGCCAGCTACAGATAGTATGCCAGGATCATCCCGATTTGGCAGTGGAGGCGGTGCTAGCACCGCCCCCACTATACTCATACTTACACCAGGAGGTTACAAATGAATATCAATCAAGATGACGGCACTAGCGCTATAAAGCCAGGTGCTGAGTTGCAATTCAACACTCTCAGAGAAGAAATGATCAAGCGAATCGAGTTGAGACATCAAATCGTTGCAATAACTCTGACCGTTGCAGGGATTGTTCTGAGCTTTGGGGTGAGTACCGGCTCGGTAGCACTCGTTTATCCTCCTCTTGCCCTTTTCTTGGCTATGGGATGGATTCATAACAACCTGCGCATTAGACAATTAAGTAAATACGTTCGTGATAACTTTGAAGGCTTGATACCTGGTCTGGGTTGGGAGACACATAGGCAAGAGAGGGATGCTGAAACTCGATTGGGTGCTTGGCCCCTAAACGTTCTCTCTGCCGGTGGTGTGTTCCTAATCACTCAGGTAATGGCCATCAGTCTTGGTATTCTCAGTTTCGAGTTTAGTCCCGCCGAATGGTTTCTCCTTACAGGGGATATTCTATCCCTACTGTTTGTCGTCCTGCTCCTAGAAAACTTTAGGCGACGGCGCAAGCGACATCTTTCAGGATAACATCCAAGGTAAGGAGATGTGGTCAAGACTGCATGCTTCCACGCCAGCCTTAATGTACATACCCTACAGCTAATCAACAGCTCTTGTGGGATTGTCACCCGAGCAGGTTGGATTAGACTTTCTGATCTGGCGAAAAAACTCTAGACGTCAAGCCAGCTATGGGCGGGAAAAAGTCGAGTAGAGGGTTACTCATAATCTTATCTGGCCTTCCCGGAGCAGGAAAATCTACGCTCGCCAAGATGATCAAATCGAACCTTCGAGAGCGCAGAGTAGTAATACTCGAGGGTGATTTTATCCGAAAACAGATGTTTCCTGTACAAACCTATAGCTTAGAAGAAACCAGGAAAGTGCGACTGGCGATAATGAAAGAGACGGTTGAAAACTTGCAAAAGGGAGATATCGTCATTTACGATGCTACCAACATTCAGGAACAATCCAGAGAGGCTGGGCGTCAAGCCGCTCGCCAAACCGGATGTCCTTACATAGTGGTACAGGTAGTCGCCGATGAAAGCTTGGTAAGAGAGCGATTACTTTCAAAAGGTGATAATGGACAATGTTATTCAGACGCAACGTATTGTGTTTACGAAGAACTTAAACAACTCGTTGAGCCTATAATGGGTGAATTTATCACGGTTAGCAGTGAAGATTACTTCGCACAGGACTTCACGAATTTGATGAGATACATCAGAGCGCAAATTCAGATAAGCAATTAACAGTATCCCTGCCAGATCTACAGCTCACCCGCAGCTTTTTAAAAAAGGAGGGTCTTTCAGACATGCAAGTGTTATTCTTGGTATTCAATAGGCCAGACCTCACAAGGAAGGTTTTTGAATGCATCAGTGAAGCTAGGCCAGATAAACTGTACATTGCCGCTGATGGACCTCGAAGAAATGTGCCGGACGACATTGAGAAATGTGAAAGAGTTCGCGAGATAGTCTCCAGGGTAGATTGGGATTGCGAGGTTCATAGACTCTTTCACGACGATAATCTGGGTATGAGTGAAGCGGAAAGAAGAGCAATCAGCTGGTTTTTTGAGCATGAACCTGAAGGCATTATACTGGAAGATGACTGTCTACCTGATCGGACTTTTTTCCACTATTGTGAAGAATTACTATTGAAGTACCGCTACAATGAGAAGATACTTATGGTTGCAGGTAGTAACTTCATTCCTGACTACAAGTTCGGGTCAAGCTATACGTTCTCTCGCCTTGCATTAATCTGGGGGTGGGCTACTTGGAGAAGAGCCTGGCAGCTATATGATGCAGAGATGAAAGAATGGCCTGAGTACGCTAAAACGGACGGCTTCGATTATTTTGGTAGACAAAGAGATGTTATGTTCAATATATTTAACAAAGAATATCTTAACGAGTCCCTGGAAAATTGGAATGTACCGTGGAGATTCTGCTGTATAGTGCACAGAGTATTTTGTATCGTACCCCAGAATAATCTTGTGAGGAACTTAGGCATTGGACGCTCGGATGCTACACGTCATGTCAGATATCATAAACTTGCTGAAGTTCCTGTGCTTCCTATTGAATTTCCTCTTATTCCTCCAAAGGCTATATTGCCGAATAGAACGTTCGATCAAGAAACTCTGGAGTTCTTGTTTGGCGGAAGCGATCCTGTGCCCTACTAAGTCTGATAACCTGTTGCCTTGCCTGCCATGAAGTGAGAGAACCTAACCATCTGTTTAGCAAGAGTAGCACGATCCCTTAACATCAGTTTAAGGTCTGCCCACTACTCGGAGAGCACTCATCGTACATGGAGACATGCTTCTGTCGTATAGGATGGGCAGCTTGATGTTCAAGTCCGATGAGGCTTCGATTTCTGTAGTCCATCAAACAGAGTACCTTGCGGTCTACCTAGTGAATGAACCACGCTTCATCGGAGCCAGTCTCCCAAAACGGGCTTGTGTAGCACCGTTGCGGTATCGGTCCTAGCTTGCCTGAACAAACCCCTATTCTATGCGAGAGTGTTTCTTTGTGAAAAGAACTATGCTGGAAGTATATGGAGTGGCTGCCAAGGAGCACATCGCTGAGGCAATGGTTAAGTACTGGCTTAGCATCGGGACGATGGGGATGGGATTGTCATCACTGAGGCACGCTCAGCCGGAGATTTTGAAGGGACTTGATGCCGAATTGGAGGGCATGGGGACATGCAAAGGTGGAAATCGGAGGCCAAGAGCGCACGGCCTGCAACTGATTGTAGAGCGATGATCGGCCAAGTTGACTTGCACTTGCATAGCATTTTTTCTGATGGCCAATTTTCTCCCTCAGAGTTGGTGGCGATGGCGCTGGAGCGCAATCTCTTGGTCATGGCCATCACTGATCATGACACGACGGATGGCATTGACGAGGCTTTGGATGCAGCCAGAGGCGCAGAACTCAAAGTCATTCCTGGGGTAGAGATTAGCGCTGACGTCCCCCATGAGGAGGTTCACCTGCTGGGATACTATCTTGATCATCACCACCCAGCCCTCCAGGGGAAGCTGCGCACCATGCGCGATGCCCGTCTCCAACGGGCTAAGGGGATGCTGGCCAGGCTGGCGGCTCTAGGATTTCCATTGCCCTGGGAGATGGTGGCTGAGTTGGCGGGCGAGGGCTCCATTGGCCGGCCCCACATCGCCCGGGCCATGCTCAAGATGGGACACGTGGCTTCCACCGACGAAGCTTTTGCCCTTTACATCGGGCGCAATGGTCCCGCCTATGTGGAACGCTACAGGATCAGTCCATTGGACGCCGTGTCTTTGGTCAAGTTGGCTCGGGGGTTGCCTGTGCTGGCTCACCCTCTCAAAGTAACGCAGTTCTTGCCTGAATTGGCAGAAGGGGGGCTGGTTGGCCTGGAGGTGTACTACAACGGCTATTCGCCTGAGGATATACGGGAGTTAGCTACTCTGGCCCGCAAATTCGACCTGATACCCACGGGGGGAAGCGACTTCCACGGCCCAGGCGTGTTGGGCATCGTTGGAATGGGAGGCGTGTGGGTGCCTGTGGAGTCGGTGGAACGCCTGCGGGCTCTGGCAAAGAAGAGTACCTAACTTCGGTCTCGATGCCTTTTTCCTTTGGAAACTTTGGTAGCTCTGCCCTTGTTTCTTGCACCTTCGGCCGGAACCTCGACGGTCACTTCGCTCTCCAGTTTCACGTTGACCGTCTCTTTGAGAACGTTGACACCGGTTACTTTTCCTGAGCCATAGTGGGTATTCACTCTCTCCCCGATCCGAGGCAGCTTCTTCTTCGTTTCAATGTAATACTCGTTTTCGTAGGTCAGACAGCAGAGCAACCGGCCACACAGCCCCGATATCTCCATCGGGCTGAGAGGCAGGTTCTGCTGTTTTGCCATTTTAATGGAGACGGGGTTGAATTCGCTGAGAAAGGAAGTGCAACACAGGGGGCGCCCGCAACGGCCCAGGCCGCCTATTAGCTTGGCCTCATCACGCACTCCGACCTGTTTCAACTCGATCTTGGTTTTGAAGGTCTTGGCCAGGTCTCGTGCCAGATCTCTAAAGTCTATTCGCTTCTCCGCGCTGAAATAGAAAACCAGCAGGCTGCCATCGAAATTATACTCAGCCTTGATCACCTTCATGGGCAGACCGTACTCCACTGCCTTTTCTCGACCCACCTCCAGGGCCTTGTGCGCAAGGCAGCGATGATGCTCCATCTGCACCAGGTCCCAGGGTTCGGCCCGGCGAACGATGCCTTTCAGCTTACCGACCACTTCGTCCTTCGGCACCTCTTTGGGCGCTATGGCTATCTCCCCGGCCTCCCGGCCTCGCGCCGTCTCCACGATAACGTAATCGCCAACTTCCAAATCCCCGAAGTCGGCAGGGTCGAAATAATAGATTTTGCTCACCGATTTGAAGCGGATTCCCACTATCTTTGGCATTTGATTCCTCTATTCTGATAGCTAATTGGTCTTTGCTACTGCTCGATCAAAGCGTACATCTACCAGTCCTTATGTCCGTTAAATCCTACCAATCTGTTGTCGGCAGGCTTAGCATCAGCACTTCCAGAGTCAGGCGGGTGTTGGCGTTACGCTCCAGTTGCCAGGCGGCGGATCGCAGGGCCTCTACGAAATCCCGCACCTGGCTCAGGCTGTATCGCTGTGCCTGAGCCCTCAAAGTGTCCTCCCGATCAATGTTGATGATCCCCTCCGAGCTTCCACTCGCCGCCAGGAGCAAGTCTCGCCACCAGCCGAGCCACAGGTGGAGCAAATCTGGCGCAGCTTCGGGGTTGCGGCTGAGCTGCTGGGCGTACTCCAATCGTTCCACTCGCCCTTGGGCCATCAGTGCCATCATTTCATCAAGGTGCTTCGCCCGGCGGGCCAGGATAGCGTCGTTTTGATTGGCGGCCACTGCCCAGCCCAGCCGTCCGCCGGAGAGCCGGGCCAAAAGCTCAGCTCGTTCGACATCCGCTCCCCAGCGCTCCTGGAGAGCTCTTTGCACCGCTTCGGTGGCCAGCGGCCGCAGGTTGAGCACCTGGCAGCGGGAAACGATGGTTGGCAACAGCGCTTCGACTTGGCTGGCAGTGAGCATCAGGATCACGTGGGGCGGGGGTTCCTCCAATGTCTTGAGCAGGCAGTTGGAGGCTTCAGCGGTGGCCTGCTCCATCTGTCGTATGATATAAACCTTCCATCGTCCCTCCAGAGGAGAGAGGGCTGCCTCGTGCCGCAATATCCGCATCTGGTCTATCTTGAGGGTTCCATTTTCCCCTTCGATGATCTGGACATCGGGGTGGTTGCCGTGGGCGATCTTATTGCAGGCCAGGCACTGGCCGCAGGGCTTCTCCTCATTATTATCACTGAGGCAGTTTAGAGCCTGGGCGAAGTTGAGAGCCAGAGACCTCTTGCCTATTTGCGGCGGCCCTGTCAGAAGATAGGCGTGAGCCACTCGCTCCCTGGCCATGGTCTGCTTCAACAGGTCCACCGCCCACTTATGACCTACCACCTGCCACATTGCTCTCCCCTTAAACAGTTTGCTTCACCAATATTGTACCATAGATTACTTTTCATTCCAAATCGGCACGTCAATTTGCTTTTTGGGGTTTATGTGGTATAATTCTGGCGAATGGGCGGTTAGCTCAGTTGGCTAGAGTGCCACGTTGACATCGTGGAGGTCACTGGTTCGAGTCCAGTACCGCCCACTCGTTATAACAAAAGCGATGACCAGGACGAGTACTTGAGGGTAGAGCTTCAGGGAGGAGGGGTCGTTGACTGCAAACCCCTCTAGCAGCGAACTCAAGGAAAACCACCTGCGAGCTGGGCTCCGGAAAGCTATTGAGACCGAGTATGGAGTCACGGATGTCTCCGTTATCAGCCGGAAGAGGACAGCAGATTTGAGAAATAAGTGGATTTTGCCGAAGCCGTTTGTTTCCAGATGTGTTGTTGAAGTTGGGTGGAACCGCGTGAGTAAAACCTCTCGCCCCAAAGGCGAGAGGTTTTTATATTGAACTTGCTCCAAAAAAAGAAGACCGGAGGACCACTCAAGGGGTGGCCACACCTTGCCGCTCTTCCACCGAGTGGTTACGGCGGGGGAGACAAGGCACCCGATCTACCCTATTTTACCACTTTATACCTAGTTTGTCAAACACAGGAGGATGACCATGTCTGAACAGAAGGATTTAGATGTACTGCGCCACTCCACGTCCCACGTCATGGCCGAGGCGGTGCTTTCGATGTTCCCTGAGGCCAAGCTGGGCATCGGGCCGCCCATCGAGGACGGCTTCTATTACGACTTTGACCTTGGTCGGAGGGAAGATGGCTCGCTGATCACCTTTACACCGGAGGACCTGGCGGAAATCGAAGCTCGCATGAAGGAGAGCATCAAGGCCCACAAGCCATTTGTGCGCCGCGAGGTATCCCGAGAGGAGGCCGAGGAGCTCTTCGCCGACCAGCCCTACAAGCTGGAGCTCATCAGGGATATGGAGGAGGGAGAAGTCATCTCCACATACTCCCACGATGGCTTCACCGATCTCTGCAAGGGGCCACATCTGGACAACACGAACCAGATCAACCCCGACGCTTTTAAGCTGTTGAGCATCGCTGGAGCCTATTGGCGGGGCGATGAGCGACGGCCCATGCTACAACGCATCTATGGCACCGTCTGGCCCAGTCAGGGGGAGCTAGAGGCCTACCTTCGTAAGCTAGAAGAGATCGAGAAGCGTGATCACCGCAGGCTGGGTCGGGAGCTGGACCTGTTCAGCATCCACGAGGCGAGTGGCCCGGGCCTGATCCACTGGCACCCCAAGGGGGCGCGCATTCGTACCATCATTGAAGACTTCTGGCGCCAGGAACATTACAAGGCCGGGTACGAGATCGTGTACTCGCCCCATATCGGCAAGGCGTCGCTGTGGCAGACGAGTGGGCACCTGGATTTCTATCGGGAGAATATGTACTCGCCCATGGACATCGAGGGCCAGGAGTACTTCATCAAGCCCATGAACTGCCCGTTCCACATCATGATCTACAAGACCAGGACGCGCAGCTACCGTGAACTGCCCCTGCGTCTGGCAGAGCTGGGCACGGTCTACCGCTACGAGCGAAGCGGCGTCTTGCACGGGTTGATGCGGGTGCGAGGCTTTACCCAGGACGACGCTCACATCATCTGCACGCCGGATCAGATCGAGGACGAGATACTGGGCGTCTTGGACCTGACCTCGCACATTCTGGGTTCCTTCGGTTTCCAGGAGTACGAAATCGCTCTCTCGGTGCGCGACCCAGAGCACACAGAGAAGTACATCGGTGACGATGCCACGTGGGAAGAGGCAGAGGGATCGCTGGTTAAGGCGCTGGAGCAGAGGAACCTCCCCCATAAGCGGATGGAGGGCGAAGCGGTCTTCTACGGGCCTAAGATTGACGTCCACATCAAGGATGCCCTGGGCCGTCTGTGGCAGTGCACGACCATCCAGTTCGACTTCAACATACCAGAGCGCTTCGACATGACCTACGTGGGCCCGGATGGCCAGGAGCATCGCCCTTACATGGTTCACCGGACGCTTCTGGGTTCTATGGAACGCTTCTTCGGTATCCTCGTCGAGCACTACGCTGGGGCCTTCCCGGTGTGGCTCTCGCCGGTACAAGCTCAGCTCATCCCCATCGCCGACCGCCACAACGGCTACGCCTACCAGGTTCGGGACCAGTTGAAGCAGGCGGGCTTGCGCGCCGAGGTGGACGATTCTAACGAGCGCATGAGGGCCAAGATCCGCCAGGCCCAACTGGAGAAGATCCCCTACATGCTGGTTATCGGGGATCGGGAGGTGGCGGAGGGGGCGGTGTCCCTGCGCTTGCGTACCGAGGAGGACCTGGGGTCGCGCCCGGTGGCCGACTTCGTCGAGATGGTTCAGCAGGCCATCGCTGAGAAGCGCGACATTTAGCTCATGAGACCCTTGGGGTTTGTAAAACCCCAAGGGTCTGAATGCGTTTGCGATTTGACTTCTCTGCCCAAATGTGTTATATTCATAGTCAGTTGGGCGATTGGTCCAAAGTGCGCGTCTGGCCTTGGATCAGTTGACCATCGGACCAACAGGCCATCCGACCATTAGACCAATCTGCGAGGTGAGAGTATCAGCGCAAAGAGGAATCCGCGAGGCCAGAGTATCGATACGAAGAGGAATCGCATTAACGAGGACATCAGAGCCAAAGAGGTTCGGCTGATTGATGAGAACGGTCAGCAGGTGGGGATTGTGCCCCTCGGAGATGCCCTGGAGGCCGCTCACTCTCGTGACCTTGACCTGGTCGAGGTAGCTCCCAACGCCGACCCACCCGTTTGCCGGCTGATGGACTACGGCAAATTCCTGTACGAGCAGGCTAAGAAGGAGAAGAAGTCCAGGAAGGCTCAGAAGACGGAGGTCAAGGAAATCCGTCTGCGCCCCAAGACCGGTGAGCATGACGTGGCCTTCAAAGTCAAGGGTGCCCGCCGATTCCTCAACGATGGCCTCAAGGTCAAGGTCCGGGTCCGCTTTCGCGGGCGCGAAATTACCTATCCTGAGATCGGGCGGGAGATGCTGAACAGAATCGCGCAGGAATTAGAGGATGTTTCGAGCATCGAGCAATCGCCGCGTATGGAAGGCCGCAGCTTGCTCATGATACTGGGTCCTAATAAGTAACAGGAGGTAGTTCATTGCCTAAGATCAAGACTCACAAGGCGACAGCTAAGAGGTTTCAATTCAGCAAACGCGGCAAGCTCATGCGCACCAGGCAGGGCAAGAGCCACCTGCGCCGCAGGAAATCGAAGCGCGTCAAGCGCATGTTCGACGAGATGCACGAGGTCACCACACAGGGAGAGATCAAGCGCGTTAAGAGGCTGGCGCCATATCTCAAGAAAAACCGCTGAGGAGGGATTTGAAACTTGTCAAGGGTTAAGGGAGGACCAAGAGCCCGTCGGCGCCATAAGAAAGTGCTCAAGCTCACTAAGGGCCAGTGGGGAACCAAGCACGCCTTGTTCCGTCGCGCCAACCAGGCCATGCTGAAATCGCTAAGCTATGCCTATCGGGATCGCCGTAATCGCAAGCGCGATATGAGAAGGCTTTGGATCGCTCGCATCAATGCCGGAGCCCGCCAAAGTGGGTTATCATACAGCCGCTTCATTTATGGTCTCAAGCAGGCGGGAGTGGAACTCGACCGCAAGGTGTTGGCCCAGATGGCCATCGAGGACGCCGATGCTTTCGCCCAGTTGGTCGAGGTAGCCAAGGCCGAGGTTGGGGGATTAAATTAGAGGGGGAGAATGGGAAGGATATATGATACCATTCACTCAAATAGCAAGTCTTTATATGCACTGTTCGATACAGGAGCAGTGCATAATTACGTAACCAAGAAGGCAGCAAGAGAGCTGTCTATTAACCAACTGCCAGAACCATTTACCGTTGGAATTGGAGGCGAAACAAGAAGCATCCACGAAGCCTGTTTTATCTATGGGGAACTGCAAAACGAAAGGCTATTTTGCTGGGCTCTCGTAGTGGAAGAGTTGGGGCTGGATGAGCAAAACAAAGAGGTAGATATGCTTTTTGGGGCCATGGAGATGCAACGCTGGAATATTAGAGTCAATCCAGGAGAGGAGAGATTAGACCTTTCAGGCTTTCGCAAGGAATTCATCGAATACTGAGCCCACGGGGCTCAAAAGGTTAGGAGATGGCAAGGGCACAGGATTACCTCTGGTTAAACGATAAATACCTCAAAGAGGCCGGGGCTTTGATGGAGGCGGGCGATTACGTTCAAGCTTCGGAGAAATTCTGGGGCGCTGCGGCAGAAATCGTCAAAGCTGTGGCCGCCGGGAGGGACGTGGAGATCAGGTCTCACGGGCAATTGCATGGATTCGTATCCAGGCTGGGGAGGGAGTTAAACGATCCGGGGCTGCCGAGGCTTTTCGGCGACGCTGCCGCCTTGCACCAGAATTTCTATGAGAATTGGTTGCCTCCGGAGACGGTAGGGGATTATGGCGAGGCAGTAAAGGAACTGGTGGCGAGGTTGAAAGAGCTATTGGATCATCATGATCACTAGCGTGGCCAACGAGAAGGTCAAATACGCTCGCTCCCTCTACAGGCGGCGGGTACGTTATCGTGAGAGGCACTTCGTTATCGAGGGTGTCCGTTTGGTGGAGGAGGCGTTTAGAGCGGGAATCGTGCCCGCTCTTGTCTTTTATGACGAGGGGATAGACGCTATCCCAGGCGGCCGTGAACTGCTGGCAGAGATAAAGAAAATAGGGGACTATTCCGTCTTCATCGTGAGCGAGCAGGTGATGAAAGCCCTGACCGACACTGTCTCCCCTCAGGGCCTATTGGCCGTCGTGCCCTTCGTCGAACTGGCCCCGCCTCTCAGCCCCTCGCTAGTTCTGGTTATTGATCAATTGCGCGACTCAGGCAACCTGGGCGCTATCCTGCGTTCGGCCAATGCTGCCGGGGTGGAGCAGGTTATCCTGGCCCCGAAGACGGTGGACCCTTACAATCCCAAGGTGGTGCGGGGGGCTATGGGCGCTCATTTCCGGTTGCCCACCATGGCCTTGAGTTGGCCGGAGATTGCCGAGGCCCTGACCGGTGTTCAGATTCTATTGGCCGATGTGCGAGGTGAGCAGGCTCACTACGAGGTGGATTGGACCAGGCCGTCGGCTCTGATCATCGGTGGCGAGGCCCATGGGGCCAGCCAGGAGGCAAAGGAGTTGGCTGCGGCCACGATTGCCATCCCCATGCGCGGCGGGGCGGAGTCCCTGAACGCCGCTATGGCCGCCAGCGTCATCCTTTTCGAGGCGACGCGGCAGCGCTCTTTCCACTGAAGCTGGTTTGTAGTATAATTTGGGTGACGAGTCAACGAGTAACGAGTTAACGAGTGACGAAGCAACGGGGCTCTTGTTAACTCATTGACTCGTTGACTTATTGCCTCGTTGCCTCATTAATCCCTGCTTAACTGGATCGAAGAATTATGAACCGCATCTACGTCGCTTTGGATTTGGAAACTACAGGGTTGAACCCTGAA
>CAZVCJ010000001.1:27859-82961 GCA_964625745.1 uncultured Anaerolineae bacterium
TATGAACCGCATCTACGTCGCTTTGGATTTGGAAACTACAGGGTTGAACCCTGAACGCGATGCCATCACCGAGATTGGGGTGGTGAAGTTTCGCGATGAGCAGGTCTTGGACACGTGGTCCAGCCTGGTCAACCCCCAGCGCCCCATCCCCTATCGGATCCAGCAATTGACGGGCATCACCCAGGAAGAGGTGAACGTTGCTCCCTCCCTCTCCTCGGTGCTCGGAACCCTGTTGAGATTCGTCAACGACTACCCCATCGTTGGCCACAGCGTGTCCTTTGACCTGGGCTTCCTCAATCACCAGGGTATCTTTCTGCGTAATTCAACCATTGACACCTTCGAGCTGGCCAGCATCCTCCTGCCCCACGTCGCTCGCTACAGCCTGGGGAAACTGGCTGAAGCTCTTGACATCCGATTCCCCACTCGCCACCGCGCCCTGGAAGACGCGCTGGCCACCAAGGAGCTTTTCCTGGCTCTGGTGGAACAGGTATCCAAACTGGACTTGAGTGTCATCCAGGAGATCAATCGCCTGGCAACGCGAGTGGACTGGCCCCTCCGCCAGGTCTTCCGCGATCTGGAGCACACTAAGGCTCGCTCAGCTTTCGTGGGCAGCATCGGCCAACAGTTGCTGGCCAAAGGGACCCTGGATGGCAAGGGCTCGCTGAGTCTCCTCACCAGGGAAGAAGGGCGGGCCCTGAAGCCATCCCTTGAGCGAAAGCCCCTGGACGTGGACGATCTGGCGGCCACGCTGGAGGATGGAGGGCTCTTCGCCCGCAGTTTCCCCGGCTACGAGTACCGCCCCCAACAGGTGGAGATGCTGAGGCTCGTGGCCCAGGCCTTCAACGAGAGCCACCATCTGCTGGTGGAAGCGGGAACGGGCACAGGGAAATCTGTCGCCTATCTTTTGCCCGCTGCTCACTTCGCCGCCCAGAACGGGGAGCGGGTGGTCATCTCCACCAACACCATCAATTTGCAGGATCAACTCTATGCGAAGGACATCCCCGACCTGCAGCGCATTCTGCCTTTTGAGTTCAAAGCCACTCTTCTCAAGGGGCGCAGCAATTACATCTGTCTACGCCGGCTGGCCGCTTTTCGCCGCAGCGGCCCTTCCTCGACTGAGGAGATGCGGCTGCTGGCCAAGATTCTGGTTTGGCTGCCCAGCACTGTGACCGGCGACCGGGCCGAGCTCTTTCTGCCCGACTACAAGGAGCAGGCCATCTGGAGTCGGGTCTGCGCCGACGCCGAAACCTGTCTGGCCGATCAGTGTAGTTACCGTAAGAAGGACAGGTGCTTCTTCTACGGAGCCCGTCGAGAGGCGGAGCGGGCCCACCTCATCGTGGTCAACCATGCCTTGCTCCTGTCCGACGTAGCGGTCGAGAATCGCGTCCTGCCCAAGTACCGCTACCTCATCGTAGACGAGGCCCACCACCTGGAGGCGAGCACCACCCGACAACTGAGCTTCGTCGTCCGTCGGAAGCAGATGGAGTGGCTACTGAATGGGCTGAGTCAAAATCTGGGTAAAGGGCAGCCGGTGGGGTTCCTGGCCGAGTTCTTGGCCCGTTATCATGGCAAGGTGCCGAAAGACGTCAAAGAGAAGCTGGAGCGCCACATCAACAGTTTGCAAGGGGAGGTAGAGGCCGCCCGACGACTTCTTTACCAGTTCTTCAACAGACTGAACTCTTTCCTGGAGGAGCACAGCCAAAGCAAGGGGCCGTATAACCAGGTGATCCGCCTGACAGGAGGCATCCGTGTGCAGCCCGCCTGGGCCAACGTGGAGATCGCCTGGGATAATCTATCTCGGCCTTTACTTCACATCGGCGAGGGGCTGGAACGCCTGTCCGGCGGACTGGATGATTACAATATCCCAGGTCAAGAGGACCTGTTGCAGGAGCTGCTCAGTTACACCAGCCGTATCCGGGAGATCTACGAGCAGATGAACGCCCTCATCGTCCAGCCATCGTCGGCGGGCATCTATTGGGCCGAGGTCAGCGCGCAGGATGAGGAGATCTCGCTGCACGCTGCCCCCCTCCACGTGGGGCCTTTGGTGCAGAAGCATCTATTCATGCCCAAGGAGTGCGTCATTCTCACTTCGGCCACCCTGCGCACCGAGGGCGAGTTCGATTACATCCGGGAGCGATTGAGCGCGTGGGAGGCGGAGGAAGCTGCCGTCGGCTCTCCCTTCGACTACGCCAGTTCCACCCTTCTCTACCTGCCCACCGACATCCCAGAGCCTTACCAGTCTTATTACCAGAGGATGGTAGAGCAGGCTCTCATTGACCTCTGCCGGGCCACTCGCGGGCGAACCCTGGTGCTCTTCACTTCTTACAGCCAACTGCGTAATACCTCCAAAGCCATCTCCCGCCCCCTGGCCGAGAATGAGATCGTGGTCTACACCCAAGGCGACGGCTCTTCCCGCGCGCAGCTCTTGGAGAACTTTCGCACTACTCCGCGGGCTGTGCTGTTGGGAACTCGTAGCTTCTGGGAGGGTGTTGACGTGGTGGGCGAGGCCCTGAGTTGTTTGGTCGTTGCCAGGATGCCCTTTTCCGTGCCCAGCGACCCCGTCTTCGCCACCCGCAGCGAGACCTTCGATGAGCCCTTCACGCAATATGCCTTGCCAGAGGCCATCCTGCGCCTTCGTCAGGGTTTTGGCCGGCTCATCAGGAGCAAGGCCGACCGCGGCGTGGTGGTGATCCTGGACAAGCGTATCCAGACCAAGTCTTACGGACGGGCCTTTCTCGACTCCTTGCCCGCCTGCACCGTGCGGCGCGGCCTCCTCGCCGGACTGCCCACCGCAGCCGCTCGTTGGATTGATGAGAAGGGGGCGTAGCCGCCGAGCCTTTTCTGATTTGACAGCGAAAAAGAGTATGTTTATAATCAGGGGGAATTGAACTATGGCGGTTCGTTTTCACTCGCATGCTCAAGAGCGGATGAGGGAGCGCGGCGCTACTGAGGATGAGGTTAGAGCCACAGTCGAACGAGGTGAGCGGTTTCCGTCAAAGTTTGGACGCACTGGCTTTCGACGCAACTTCCCGTTCGATAGCGAGTGGCGCGGTATATTACAGAACCAAACAGGTAGAGGCTTATGCTGTTCGGGAAGGCCCCGATTGGTTGGTCATTACGATTATCACACGTTATTTCTGAATGTCTGGAAAGGAGGAGATTGCACTATGAAACTCTCGTATGATCCCCGCTATAACATTGCCTACGTTCGTTTTCAAGAGAAGCAAGCCGGAGTGGAGACAGTTCGGATCAGCGACGAGTTAGTCGTGGACATGGCCCCTGATGGAACGATCTACGGTATTGAGCTGTTAAATGCGAACGTGCAACTGTGGCGTGAGGACACCGGCAGGCTGTTGGTTTTATCAATGAAGCCACAGGAGAGCGTGCCGAATTGTCGCTTGCAGTCGCTTGACGACGTGCCGGGTGAGGAAGCGCGACTCCCTAACGCGCTGAGGAGCAATCATGATTGAGGCCCGCAAGATCTCTTTTCAAGAAGCTTGGGACAGCTCGGTCGTCTTTCTCGTAGACGAAGAACTCGAAAGGGAACTCGAGGCCGAGGTGGAAGCTTTGCTGGAAACAGCGCGGGACCACCGGGTATCGGGAACGGCGGAAATCAATGTGGCCGACATAGCCAATTTTCTCAGTCAGAAGAATAATGCCCTGGACGTGATCTTGAAAGACATTGGGTTGTCCGAAGAGAAGTTCAAGTGCGTCGTTTCGTTATTACAGAAGTTGCAGCGCATCCCGGGTGATCTTGACGGCGAATGGAGTATGAGAGAGGTCAAGAGCAAGCTCGCGTGTGAACCAGGTTTTGCGCACGTGATGGCCGAAGTGTTGGTTGATGGCAAGAGAGATAGAGAACTGGAGCAACATGTCCCCGGCCACTATCTGGATATGCTCAACTATCGTGAGACAAAGGACATTTCACAAGCCATCAGGCGCAACCGCTACAAAGAATCACTGATTGGGATCTGTGAGGAGCGAAAAGCACAAAAGGTTCGGGGAAGAATACGAGCACAGTTGGAGGCGATCAAGGCCAAGCACGGCTTGACCTATAGTGGAGTGCACCCCATGTTCGTCAAGACGGATATCGGCCTTTTCACTGTGCCCAACCTGGAGGATGCTTGGGTAGTTATCGTGGGGTCTTTCCAGGAAAACATGAGCATTGAGCAGATAACAAAGGCAGATTACATGATGTCTGCCTACGAGCGAGTTTGCGGCGTCAACAGCTGTTATGGAGAGAATCGGGCCTTTGTGAACTTCGCAGATGGCGGAGGTTGGTTGGCAAGGAAACGCGATTTAGAACGTTTGGTGGAGCACTGCCATTACTTCATCAACCTGCAACATCTGGATATGCTGGAAGCAATCGTGTTGAAGCATGTACCTGAAAGACACTTTGCATAGGTGGGAGGAGGACAAAACATGATTTCAGCTAACGGTCTACGCCGAGGGGCGACTTTCGAAATGGATGGGGAGCTCTACAAGGTGGTGGAGTACCAGCACTCCTATATTGGACGGGGCAGCGCCAACGTGCGAGTCAAGATGCGCAACCTGCGCACGGGCACGACGATAGACCGCACCTTCTCGCCCGAGGACCGTATCAACGATGTTCGCCTGGAGCTGCGGGAAGTACAGTACCTCTACAATGACGGAAATCTCTACTACTTTATGGACACCGAGACCTACGAACAGCCGGCTCTCTCGGCCGAAATCCTGGGTGACGCCGTGGACTACTTGACCGAGAACATGACCCTGCAAATCTCCACCTACGATGGCGAATCTATAGACGTCGTGCTGCCTGTCACCGTTGACCTCAAGGTAATCGAGGCACCGCCGGGCTTCGCCGGCGACACGGCCACCGGCGCCACCAAGCAGGTCACCCTGGAGACGGGCTTCGGGGTCACGGTGCCGCTCTTCGTTGAGGAAGGCGACATTGTCCGCGTGGACACCCGCACGGGTCAATACCTCAATCGCGTCTAAAGCCTCATCTCGCCCCGGTCAGAGACCGTGGAGGAGGTCTCCCCGCGCGATCGAGGTGAGAATTCCACCGAACGAACGGCGGCCCCTCGCAATTTTGCGAGGGGCCGCCGCCTCTCCGCTATCTCTACTTTTGCCAAACCGGAATTGAATCTGCTGAGAAATGCTCCCGCAGCCATCCCCGGGTGCGGAAATCGGTCCGAGGCCTGCCCTTAGCATAGCCGAAGGGACGGGCCTCAGAGCGGGCTTTTTTCAGGGGAGTCAGAATTGGCCTTCGGCCAGGGCTAATGGTATTCATCGTTCAAGGCTGTCTGCAACTGTTCCCTGGCTTCTTGCAGCTCTATCCCCCTGGCCAGGGCTAGCTCGCTGGCCAGGAAAGTCTGGGCTCGCTGATAGAGCTTGTTATCGGCCATGGTCAGCCTCCCTTCGTGATTGCGCCAGGCCAAATTGCGCATCACCTCTGTCACCTCAATGAGATCTCCTGTATTCAACCTCTCCTGAGCACGCGCTTGTCGCTCCCTGTGGTCGTTGGACAGCGTATCGGGAGTGGAAGTCAACGTATTCATGGCCCGTGAAATAGCGCGCCTTCCCGATACTCTCCGCAAGCCTATTCTCTGGACGTTATTAGTAGGCACCATCACTATGCCATCGCTAGCAACCAGGTCAATTATGTAGTAACGCCTGCGCTCCGTCAAGAAGCTTTTCTCTTCGATGTCTATTACCATGCCGGCCCCATGGTAGGGATGGACCACCTTATCGCCGATCTTGAACATAGAATTCACTCCTTACTTGAGCCTTCTGGTCTGGGCACATTTGATACAGAGAGTGGTGTGAGGGAGTACCTCCAGGCGTTCGGCATCTATCTCCTGGCCGCACATCTCGCATATCCCGTAGTTTCCATCTTGCATCTTGCGCAATGCGGCCCTGATGGACTTAGTTTTGGCCTCCAAGCTCTGCCGCAAAGCGAGATTGAACTCCCACTCGTAGATGGTTGAGCCTCCCTTGCCAATACCATAATCGGCCTTGTCCGCTAACTTCTTATTCAGTTGCTCGATCTTGGCTAGAGTCTCTTCCAACGCTTGCTCCAGCCTCTCTCGCTCCGAAGACATCTGATTCACTACCTCGCTTCTGGGATCCCACGTCACTCGCCAGGCTCTAATCGGTTCGCCCTTCGCTGAGACTTCGGCGAGCGTCTCGACTGAGCTCGACGAAGTCTCAGTCGAGACGCCCAGGACGTGGCCCTCCAAATAAGAACTCGGCTATCCCACCTCGCCCAAACATCTCTGAGGCTCGGAGCCGAGTTCTTATTACCCTGACATCCTCGCAGGTAAACAGCGTGAGGATTTGTGCAAGTCTCACGTCGTTCTACCATGCGCCATCTTTGCTTGAGCTAAACCTTTGTCAGAAGTTTAATTGGGAGGATGTTTGGGGGTACCCTCAGATTGTCACTTATCTGGATGACACAAGAAGTATAACCCTTGGCTTGGAAAGGGGGCTGGCGCTTGTGATTTTAGCTGATTAGATTATACATGATTTGGGAAGATTTGTCAAAGTTTGACAATCTTTGGCCTATCCTGTATAATTGCTTGGAGCTAAAATCAGTGCAAAAAACCTATCCCTTCAAGAGGACGTACGGAGGTCTGACGCTCGGCTCGCCTGAACACGGATTTTGAGGCATTTCTGGAAGCCTAAGGGGCTGAACTAGCCTGTTTGGCAGCGGGTTTTGTGCTGTCGAGTCAGGAGCCGCTTTTATGCAGTTAATGAACTGCCCTACGAAGGTGCCATAACCATTACGTTCCAGCAAACATCCGCCATAAGGCAGCAGAAGGCCCGGCAACTATCCTCGGCATTAAGAGGTAGGAGGCCGGGTCTTTGTTTGTGTGGAGAAGCAGTTATACTGGTAAATTGGGAAACTGAGATTCGATTCACCAATCTACCAAAACTCTTAAGGGGGGAAGTAGAAGCCGTGGAACAACCCTTAGTTATGGATGAGTTGGTTGAGGAAGAGCAGGTTCCGTCGCTCATGGGGGAGCTCTTTGAGGAAGAATACGATTATAAGCATCCGAAACGCGGCAGTATCCGCCAGGCCGTGGTGCTGTCCATCGAACCTCATCAGATCGTCGTGGATGTCAGAGCCAAGCGGGACGGCATCGTTCCGGAGGGCGACCTGGTGAGATTGAGGGAGAGTGAATTAAGCGCGATAGAGGTTGGCGCTGAGATACTGGTCTATGTCCTCAGCCCCCAGGATAACGACGGAAACGTGATCGTTTCTGTGAACATGGCCCTGGTACATCAGGATTGGCTGAGGGCCGAAGAGTTTCTTGAGAGCGGTGAGATACACGAAGGGAAGGTAAGCAATTGCAACAAGGGGGGGGTGATTGTGCCCTTCGGCAGGATTTCGGGGTTCGTTCCGGCTTCGCAACTGGTGGACATGCCTCGTCGGCTGTCTCATGAGCGGAAAATGGCCAGGCTGTCCGAATTCATAGGGGAGACGCTGCCGCTAAAAGTCATCGAGGTGCAGCGCATCCGACGACGCTTGATCTTCTCGGAACGAGTGGCACAGCGCCAATGGTGTGAGCAGCAAAAGCAACAATTGATGAACGAGCTTTACGAAGGCGAGGTTCGACGGGGCATCGTCAGCAGCTTGTGCAATTTCGGCGCTTTCGTTGACCTGGGGGGCGCCGATGGCCTGGTGCACATTTCCGAACTCGCCTGGCATAGGGTAAGACACTCCCGCGAAGTGCTGAGTGTTGGCGATGAAGTTGACGTTTATGTTCTGCGCCTGGATCACGAGAGAGGGAGAATCGGCCTCAGCATCAAGCGTCTGCTACCAGACCCCTGGACCCTGGTGGATGATAAGTATCAGGTAGGACAGGTTGTGCAGGGTAAAATCACCAACGTCGTCGCTTTCGGGGCCTTTGCTCGCCTGGAGCTGGGGGTGGAGGGCTTGATCCACATATCTGAGCTGGCCGAGGGCAGAATCGGCCACCCGTCCAGCGTGGTGAAGAAAGGCGACGAGCTGACCTTGCGCATCATCAGCATAAATGCCGAGCGGCGGCGCATTGGCTTGAGCTTGCGCCAGGCGCCACCCCCGGAAGAGCTGGCCGAGGTCGAGGAGGAGCTGGAACCTGAGCTTGCTCCCGATGATCAATTAGTCCCTGCGGAGGCGCAAGAAATGGTTGAGGAGGTCGCTGCCTCCGGAGAGGAAGCGGTGGAGCCGGCCGAGGTCGAGGAGGAGCTGGAAGCTGAGCTTGCCCCCGACGATCAATTAGTCCCTGGGGAGGTAGCGGTGGAAACTAGTGAGGAGGTCCCTCAGGTGGAAACCGACGAGGAGATGCCTCAAGAAAGTTGATATTGAGAAGCAAATTCTTGAGGCACTGCTTTTACGAAGATATGCGCTTGATCCAAGCGCATATTTTTGGTTGATCACTGCGATTTGTCAGGATGAGCAAAAACACGTATAATCAGATCAAGAGGTAAAAGGAATTGAATCTCATCTCCAGCTTTTTCACTGCCAATATGATCCTCGTCTTTTTCATCAATGGTCTCGCTTTCTTCGTTATGGGCCTGGCCATAACGCTCGAAACGATCAGGCCCAGCAAGCTGAAATTGGCAGAGAGCCTGTGGCTTCTGGCTGTCTTCGCGTTCCTGCGGAGCCTGGCGAACTGGACGGAGATGTTCTTGCTCATTCAGGGGCAAGCTACGCCGGCCAGCGACAACCTCCCTCTCCAAACAGCGAAAGTGCTGTTGCTTCCCCTCTCCTGCATATTCCTCCTCCAATTTGGAACAAAAACGATCAGCGCTGCTACTCAGAGGTATCGCTGGCTGCGATGGATCCACCTGGTCCTGACTTCTTTTTGGCTGCTGGTGCTTATTGCAACATACTCCCCGTCTATGGCGAGCGCCGACTGGCTGCTGACCGCCGAGGTTCTGGCCCGTTACTTCCTCTACCTGCCGAGCGCGGCGTTGGCGGGCTTGGCTATTTTCTTCCACTGTCGTGTCCTCCGGGAAATGAAGCTGCCCCACATTGCCAGGGATTGCCTCGGGGCGGCGGTGGTCTTTGGGCTCAAAGCGATCCTCGCCGGCCTGGTTGTCTCCCCAGCTCCTTATTTTCCGGCCTCCTTCTTGAATGAAAGTTCCTTCCTGGCCGTGGTGGGCGTGCCAGTTCAGGTCTTCCGGACGATAACGGCCTTGGCTATTGCCTACTTCATCGTCCGTACTCTGGCTGTCTTCGAGATCGAGCGGGGCCGGCAGCTCGAGGTAGCGACCCAGCAGCGTTTTCAAGCGCAGCAGGAAGCCCTGGAAGCCCAGCGCCAGGCGCGCGAAGAGATAGAGCGGTGGAGTAAGCAATTGGAAGATGTAGTCAGCAGCATTGCCACGGCCGTCAGTCAACCCCTTGAGCTGAAAGAGATGTTGGACGTAGCCCTCCGTAAGGCGATGGAGTTGATAGGGCTCGAAGTGGGTGTGGTATTCCTTGCAGACGACCAAACAAAGGAGCTAGCGCTTGTCACGCACCGCGGGGTGTCTCAGAGGATCACCCAGGATATAGAGAGAATGAAGTTTAGCGAAGGGCTAGCAGGACGGGCGGCCAACTCGGGGGAGCCTATCGTCGTCGAGAACCTCTCCGAGGATCCCAGGCTGATCAGTATGGCGGCCAAGGAGGTGGGGTTGCGGTTTAGCGCTAGCGTACCGCTGAAGTCCAGGGGTAGGCTACTAGGGATCATGAGCGTGGCCAGCAAAAGCCGCCGTTCGTTCACACCCCAAGAAGTGACCATACTCACCGCTATCGGCCAGCAGATCGGCGTGGCGATTGAGAACGCCAGGCTGTATGAGCAGGTGCAAAGCGTGGCTGCGTTGGAGGAACGGGGCCGGCTAGGCCGGGAGCTGCACGATGGACTGGCCCAGGTGCTGGCCTACCTGCACCTGCAAAGCAAGGCTGCGGAGGGGCTGCTCTCTTCAGGCCAGATAGCTCAGGCCCAGGCTGAACTACACGAGATGCAAGAGGTGGCCCAAGAAGCCTATGGGGACGTGCGAGAATCCATCCTTGGCCTGCGAACCACCATGACACCCGGCGAGGGCCTCATTCTCACGCTAACCGAATACCTCGATAAGTTCAGCCAACAAAGTGGGATCAATGCGAGGTTAGTGATCGGCGATGACGCTGAGATGAAATTCACACCTGTAGTGGAGATCCAACTCCTGCGCATTATTCAAGAGGCATTGGCCAACATCAGGAAGCACTCTGGGGCAAGCAGGGCCTGGGTCAGGCTCGAGGCCGATGAGGCGGGGGCTGTGATCACTGTAGAAGACGATGGCCAAGGGTTCGATCCATCGCGCATCTGGCAAGACCGTCAGGAGCACTTCGGCCTGCAGACGATGAGGGAAAGGGTAGAGAGCGTGGGGGGTGTCCTTCAGGTTTCGACGCAGCCTGGGCAGGGGACGAGGTTGACCGTTCAACTCCCTCTCAGCCGCCAAGGAGGGAAATAAAGGTGGACTTGATCCGAGTGCTTTTGGTAGACGACCACGTCTTATTTCGGAAGGGTTTGGCCAGCCTGATAGACCCTTTGGAGGACATGGAGGTAGTGGGGGAAGCGGGTGATGGGCGAGAGGCGCTGGAGAGGGCCAGGGAACTGATGCCAGACGTGATCCTCATGGACATCCACATGCCGGGCTGGGATGGATTGAGGGCGACGCAGTTGATCAAAGAGGAGATGCCCTACGTCAAGATCGTCATGCTCACCATCTCCGATGACGATGAGGACATCTTCGAGGCCATCAAAAGCGGAGCTCAGGGGTATCTCTTGAAGAACCTGGAGCCCGAGGAGCTGTTCGAGATGCTCAGGGGTGTCTATAGAGGGGAAGCGTCCATCTCGGGCCTGACAGCCGCCAGAATCCTCGACGAGTTCGCCCGCCTGGCTCAGAGAAAGAGCTCCGGTTCCAGCTCTGGAGAGAGCCTTACCCCGAGGGAAAGGGAGGTACTGCAGCTTGTGGCCCAGGGTGCCACGAACAGGGAGATCGCCTCTCAGTTGTTCATCGCCGAGAACACGGTGAAGAACCACCTGCGCAACATCCTGGCCAAGCTGCATGTGCAGAACCGTGTTCAGGCGGCTGCCTACGCCCTCCGCGAAGGGCTGATTGGGGATTCCTCTCCGGGGGGA
The DNA here is from genome assembly GCA_964625745.1 of uncultured Anaerolineae bacterium. Taxonomy (GTDB): domain Bacteria; phylum Chloroflexota; class Anaerolineae; order VGOG01; family VGOG01; genus CAZVCJ01. The sequence goes on from CAZVCJ010000001.1 coordinate 38,995, forward strand.
TAGTCCTTTCGAACTATAGACACAGCCCTATTCCTAGTACATTAGAGCTATCTTGAGATAGCTCTTTTTTAGTCTCAAAATAGCTCTATTGAGGGATATACAAGGGGGAAGAGGTATGTTATAATAAACTGAAGGGATGCCCTGCGGCTCAAAATCGCCCAGGGGTATGATTTGATTGATGGAAGGGTGCGATCATTCAGAAAGAAGTAGGGACTATGAAGCGTGTCTTCATTCTTTCCACCCATCCACTGTTTAGCCAGGGCGTCGAAAGCCTGCTCCGTCACGAACCGGGGCTGGAGATTGTGGGCTGGCAGGCGGATGTAGACAACGCTATTGAGCGCATCAAGGAGCTTCAGGCGGATGTGGTCATCCTCGACAGCGGTGACTTGGCGTGTAATCTTACGCCAGCAGTGATGCGCATCTTGAGAGAGGGGGGGGGAACCAAGGTCATCGGATTGAATCTTCAGGACAACACCATGTGCATCTATCGCGGGGAGCAGCGGGTGGTGAAGGAAGTGAAGGACCTGGTGGAGGCCATCGGGCCCAGCCCGCTCTCTCCTGAGCCGGTGAGCTCCGAAGACCTGGCCAGGCTTGGCCAGGTCGCGGAGACAAGAAAATCAAAAGGAGGACAAGATGACAGAGAATACGAGGCCTGAAGACCTGAACGGAGAGAACTCACTAAATACACCAAAGAAAGGAGAAACAACCATGAGTTCCGGAGAGAAAGAGCAGAAAAGAATATCGCGTAGGGAGTTTGTGAAGGGGGCAGCCGTTGGCGCTGCGGGGGTAGCTGCCGCGGGCGTGTTGGCCAGTTGTGCGCAGGAAGCGACTCCATGTCCGCCGGCCCCGACTGCAGTTCCATGTCCGCCGGCCCCGACTGCAGCTCCGTGTCCGGTCCCTTGGCTTCCCGAGAAGTGGGACTACGAGGCGGATGTGGTGGTTGTCGGATGGGGGGGGGCAGGTTCCGCGGCTTCAATAGTGGCACATGACGAAGGAGCAAAAGTGCTTTTGCTGGAGAAGATGCCGGAAGGCAAGGAAGGTGGCAGTACCAGGGTATCCGGCAACGTGTGGGCCTATTATGATGACATCAATAAGTCACTCGAGTATAGGAGGGCCTCGTGTGGCGAGCTTCCTGTCCCCGAAGACATACTTCAAACCTGGGCAGAGGAAACATCCAAGAATGACGAGTGGATTAAGAGTCTTGGGGCTGAAATAGGATTTATGCCTGTACCCGTCCATTTCCCCGAATATCCAGGAAGTGACAGCTACAAAGGTTATCATCACGTTATGCCCGGGTGGGGTATGGGAAGAATTCACGAAGTATTCAAAACCGCTATTGAGAAGAGGGGAATCGAGGTCATGTATGAAACTCCTGGCAAAAAACTAATCCAGGACGCCAAAACAAAGGAGATCCTAGGTGTAGTAGCAGAGAAGGCCGGGACTGAAGTATACATTAAGGCAAAGAAAGCTGTGGTGTTAACCTGCGGAGGCTTCGAAGGCAATCAGCAGATGATACGGGACTACCTGATGTTACCTAAGGCCTATCCCTGGGGCACTCCGGGCAGCACAGGAGACGGAATTCGTATGGCGCAAGAAGTTGGAGCCGACCTGTGGCACATGAGGAACTATATGGGTATTGCGGGCATGAAAGTCCCAGAATACGACTGCGGGTTCTATGTGAGCCCGGCTGGTAATGGCTGGATCAACGTGGCTTTAGATGGGAAAAGGTTTGCGAACGAAAAAATTGCTAGTGATCACGGCAAGGCGATGATTCACGGCAGGTACGAGCTGTATCCCGACAGGCCCTATTTCACGGTGTTTGACGAGACCGCAAGGCTGGCTGGCCCCCTGAACCTCCCATTGGAGTATACACCCTTCGGCTGGAACTTGGAGGTTCTGGCCTACAAGTGGAGTCAGGACAATAGCGTCGAGATAGCGAAAGGTTGGATAAAGAAGGCGGATACCGTCAGCGAACTGGCTACAGGAATCGGACTGGACTCCGCTGCACTGGAAAAAACCGTTAGCGATTACAATAGCTACTGTAAAGCAGGCGTGGACTCCGAATTTGGTCGAGACCCCAAGACCCTTGTGCCGCTGGAAACGCCACCCTATTACGCTTACGAGTGGGGACCTCTTTTGGTCTACACGTGCGGTGGCCCCAGACGAAACAAGTCTAGTCAGGTATTGAATTCAGACGGTGTACCCATCCCAAGACTATACACCGCGGGTGAGATGAGCAGCACATATAGCCGTTGCATGGATGGCGGAGACATGATCGCTGATACTCTTGCTTTCGGCCGCATTGCAGGCAAGAACGCTGCTGCGGAGAAGCCCTGGGCATAGAGGCATAGCCTAAGAAGCCGTTAGTTGTAATGGGTTCATAATGAGAGCCCGGATCTCTCCGGGCTCTCACTCCAAGGAACATAGAAATCGGAAGCCTGCTCCGTCAGGAAGTGGGGCTAGAGATCGTTGGCCGGGAGACGGACATAGACAAGGCCATCGAGCGCATCCGGGAGCTCAGGCCGGACGTGGTCATCGTGGACAGCGGTGACCCGGCGGGTGATCCTACGATAGCGGCGATGCGCATCTTGAGAGAGGGGGTGGGAGCCAAGGTCATCGGATTGAATCTTCAGGACAACACTATCTGCATCTATCGTGGTGAGCAGCGGGTGGTCAAGGAAGTGAAAGACCTGGTGGAAGCCATCGAGCCCAGCCCGCTCCCGCCTGAGCCGGTGAACTCTGAAGACCTGGCCAGGCTTGGCCAAGTCGTGGAGCCAAGAAAAACAAAAGGAGGACAACATGACGGAGAATACGAGACCTAAAGACCTGAACAAAGAGAATTCACTAAATACATCAAAGAAAGGAGAAAGTATCATGAGTTCCGATGAGAAAGAACAGAAAAGAGCAACGCGCAGGGAGTTCATCAAGGGGGCAGCGGTTGGCGCTGCAGCAGTAGCTGGTGCGGGTGCGTTGGCCAGTTGTGCTGGCCCCCAAGGTGGAGTTGGTCCCCAAGGACCTGCTGGAACTGCCGGCCCTGCTGGCCCTGCTGGCCCTGCTGGCCCTGCCGGCATTGCCGGCCCTGCTGGCCCTGCCGGCATTGCAGAGATCAAGTGGGATAAAGAAACCGATGTGGTGGTGGTAGGTTCGGGAAATGGGGGCATGTCTGCGGCGATCGCGGCGGCGAAGGAGGGAGCCAAAGTCATCGTCGTCGAAATAAGCTCCTGGACAGGCGGAGCTGCAGGATTTGCTGCTGGATCTATTCATACCTCAGGGATAACCACATGGGATCAATTTGTCCAGTACACCGAAGGACGCTTTATCGCAGAGCTGGGCGAAGCCTTTTGGAACAACTACGTTCCATATCTTGAGTGGCTGGAAGCTATAGGTGCATACTTTACGCCTACTCCTCCTCCTGGACTTGGGGGGAGATTTGGAAAAGGAGAACCTCATCCTATCCATGATCGCATGTACATCGACAGCCTTGTAAAGATCTTTGAGGATTCTGGTGGTACCCTCTTGCTAAAGACTAGGGCACTAAGAATCTTGACGGATGAGGAGGGGGCAATAGTTGGGTTGAAGGCGAAGGGGCCAGAAGGAACCTTGAACATAAAGGCGAAGGCAGTCATCCTGGCCTGCGGAGGATTCTTTAGTAACCAGGAGCTCAAAGGAAAATACTTGGGGCCTAACGCATCTTATACATCTGTCCTTGGAACTCCCTACAACATGGGAGATGGTATGTCAATGGCTCAAGAGGTCGGAGCATCATTAAGTGGATTCATGGGCAACGTCTGTTCGAGCCCGGGGCCGGCATATCCATTTAGAAATCCGCAAACGGAACGAGAAGATTACGAGCGGAGGGACGGATATACCTCTAAGTTCGGTGAGGGTAAGGGTGAGTATTGGCTAGTTGGCTATTGCAGACCACCGAAAGAACAGATATGGGTGAACTGGAATGGCAAAAGATTCTTCGATGAAAGCACAGAAGAGAGAATGAGAGGCAAGCACGCGTATTTCCAAGGGGTAGAATTCTGGCTACAACGACGGGCGGAGGCGTTTTCCGTATATGATGGTGCCATGTGGGATGCAGTGAAGAATAACACGCACACCATCACAGATATAGGTACGGTAACTATCCAGCAGTGTCTCGACTTACTTCGCAACTACGGGGGAATTGTAGTGACAGAGGATACGATCGGCGGACTGGCTGGAAAACTCGAGGCCCTAACCCCAGGGATGCATAAGGCAAACTTCCTTAAGACGATCAATGAATATAATAAGGCTGTTACCGCCGGTACGACCAAGGAGTTGGAAGTTCCTAGAACAGGAATATTTGCGAAAATAGAAACCCCGCCTTTCTACGCTGTCCTACTAACACACTACATAATCCAGACTATTGGTGGGGTAGCCATAAACGGGAATGCACAGGTGCTGGACATGCAGAAGGAGGTTATCCCGGGACTGTACGCTGTTCCACCAACAGCTGAATCCGGCGTTGAAAGATATGTAGGTGGCATAGCTCAAGCTGGGACGTTTGGATATATCGCTGGCAAGAGCGCAGCCAAGGCATAGCCCTGGGAATAGAGGTGCCCAAAAGCCGTTAGTTGCAATGGGCTTAAATGAGAGCTCGGAGAGATCCGGGCTCTCATCCTTTTGAGGCTTGACAAAAGCGTGACCCTGAGATGTATATTCGGCGCCAGCATTGCCCATTGCTACACAGCAAGGAATCAGTTCTGTTCATAAAGGAAAGAAACATGAAGCGAATAGTTTGGGTTAGCCTTTGCGTCTTACTATCTCTCACCGCCTGTTCGGCTTTGGTAGGAAGTCCGGCTGTGGTTGCACCTACCCAACTGGGCATCCAACCCGAAGAGTGGGCCACCCGCTACCCAAAGGAGTACAACGACTGGAAGGATTCCGTGCATGGGGTCGCCTATCTCTCTGGCAATTCGGATGCCCCAGGCTGCACTGATTGCCACGGTGATCCTGAGAGCGGAGAGATACAGACTCCCACTTTTCGTCTGGAGATCCCCTCCAGATGCGCTCGTTGCCACACTAATGAAACCGTGATGAGCAAATATGGCGTGGCGACCGATGTATACGACACCTATCGGGCGGACTATCATGGCACGACGATAGAGTATTACCGGACAAATGACCCAACGATGTGGCGCTATGAGGCTGTTTGTAGCGATTGCCATCAGAGCCATGCTGTCTACAGGCCAGATGATCCCAACTCCTCCGTAGCACAGGCCAACCTGCTGGCGACTTGCCAGCAATGTCATCCTGGGGCTTCACCGAGCTTCACTGCGGCCTCCACTGGACATTACCGAACCAGTCGGCAAGCATCTCTCCTCGTATACTGTGTAAAACTCTTCTACAAGGTGCTGATCCCCGTAGTCATCGGATTCATGCTGGCCTACATCGGGTTGGACATCTCACACCGCCTGCGGAAGAAATCCAAAGGGGAGGAATCATGACGGACAGAGAAGAGACTACCTTCACCAGATTCGTGCTGAGTCAGCGGATAGAGCACATTCTATTGATGATCTCCTTTGGTATGCTATGTCTCACCGGCCTGCCTCAGAAATTTCACGACACCGCCTGGGCGCAATGGATCATGTCAGCCCTGGGCGGTATAGGCACCACTCGCATCATCCACCACATCTTCGCCTTCATGCTGGCCTTCGAGTTTCTCTATCACCTGATCGTCGTCGTCTATGAGCTGCTTCTGGTGCGTCCCAGGCCATTGCCCATGCTGCCTGGACTGCAAGATGTAAGAGACGGCCTGAGCTCGGTTGCCTATCTCTCTGGCCGGAGGCCGGAGAAGCCCCAATTCGACCGTTATGACTTCAAGCAGAAGGTCGAATACTGGGCGCTTATCTGGGGGTTGCTGGTCATGGGGGGCACAGGGTTGATTCTGATGTTTCCTATTGTGGCCACGCGATATCTTTCCGGCGTCTTAATTCCTGCGGCCAAAGTAGCCCACGGCTACGAAGCGATACTGGCCTTCTTAGCCATCATCACCTGGCATCTGTACAATGCTCATCTATCGTCGGCCGTTTTCCCTCTGGACACCAGCATCTTCACTGGCAAGGTCTCCGGGGAGAGGATGTTGGAAGAGCACCCCCTGGAGTACGAACGGGTGACTGCGGGACAGAGCGAGGTTACGAGTGAGGGTGGGGAGGGGACAGGTGAGGTCGTCATCCAGGTTTAGATCATCCTTGAGCGGAAAGTGGAGGGGGCGATGCCAAAGGGACTGAAGATCACCATTGCAGTGGTGTTGATAGTCGTCGGGCTAGCGAGTATGGGGATGGCATGGCTGAGGGACAGCAGTAGGCGGCCTGAGTATTGTGCCCAATGCCATGCCGTCATGGAGCCGTATTATACTTCGTGGGAATCGTCGGACTATCTGGCTAACGAGCACGCTGAGGCTGCCATTCCCTGTCAGAGTTGTCATTCCAGGACCATGAGCGACTCGCTGGGGGAAATAGTGACCTATGCCAGGGGAGAATACGAGACGCCTCTGGAAGAACAGGAATACTCCAAGGAATGGTGTTTTCAGTGCCACGAGCACGGGAGCTATGAAGAGCTGATTCAACGCACGGAGGAGCTAGAGCTAAACCCCCACGATTCGCACTACGGAGAGATGGAGTGTAACATCTGCCACAAGGTGCATAGGGCTTCGGAGGATTATTGCGCTCAGTGCCATGACCCCATGGCGACAGGGACGGGGTGGATAACCGCAACGCAACCAATAACGCAAGTCCTTGAGTGGTGGGACCCGGACATGGATTGCGCTTACTGTCATGTCATGGCGTCTTATACAGAGTCATTGCAAGACGCTACCCTGCTGGCCAATGTCCACGCCCAGGAAGGGTTGGTCTGTCTGGATTGCCATGAGCAAGCGGTATTAGAGCAAGTACATGAGGAGGCCAAACCCGGTGCCCCCAGATTGAAGGAGCGTACGTTCCCCATGGAATCCTGCTTCGACTGCCATGTGCCCAATGAGCACACGAGTTACGAAGAGGTTATTGAGCGGACCAAAGACTACACTGTTGACGACGAAGAGATTAACCCCCACGACCCACACGCGGGCGTGGAAGGAAGCGAGCAAGAGCAATTCGAATGCTATTACTGCCACAAGATGCACAAAGAATCTCCGGGCATCAACGGCTGCTATAGCTGCCATCACGCAGGCACCTTTGAAAACTGCAGTGTGTGTCACTAGGGCTTGGGGGAAGGGTGGGTGGATAAGCCAGTCGCTGGGCACTGTGTCACGGCCCCAGTGAAGGTGAGCGATGAATTTCTTCAACATAGGCACTGCTGAATTGCTGCTGATCTTTGCCATTGCTCTGATCGTCGTGGGGCCGCGCCGATTGCCGCAAATAGCCCGGGACTTCGGCAAAATCCTCAGTGATGTAAGGCAAATGTCACAAGAGTTCACCGCGCCGATAATGCAAGAGATGAACGCCCCCGCCAAAGAAAACGAGACGAAAGAAATCGCGACCCAAAACGTTCATGAGAAAGCGGCCAGTGGGTATCAGGGTGAATGGCTGAAGAGCCGAAAAACATGCCGATGGAATTCACATCTATGGCCCCAGAGCGCGACGTCGTGTTGACCATCGGCGTCTTCGACGGCGTGCACCTGGGGCATCGCCATCTGGCGCAACAAGTGATGCGCCGCGCCCAGGAACTACACTGCCTCAGCGGAGTCATCACCTTGCATCCCCATCCGCAGGCGGTGTTGGCAGGGAATGGCCCGCTCTATCTGGGCACCCTGGATGAGCGTCTGGCCTTGCTGCGGGGGCTGGGGCTGGACGTAGTGGCTGCTCTGCCGTTCACGTTGGAACTGGCCCGGCTGTCGGCTCTGGAGTTCATGGGCCTGATTTGCCAGCACCTGCGCTTGCGTGAGTTGTGGGTGGGGCCGGATTTCGCCCTGGGCCACCGACGCGAGGGCACCGTGACTCGCCTGAGCGAGATCGGCCAGGAGCTGGGCTATCAGGTGCACGTGGCGTCACCGCTGGTCCTCAATGGCCAGACCGTGTCCAGCACCCTGATCCGCAAGCTCGTCCGGCAGGGCCAGGTGGAAGCGGCGGCCCGCCTGCTGAGGCGCTGGCATCACGTCAGTGGGACAGTGGTGCCCGACGGCCAACGAGGCCGCCACCTGGGCTTCCCCGTAGCGAACGTAGTCGTTGCCGATGACCTGGCATTGCCAGCCGATGGCGTCTACGCCGCCTATGCCCGGCTGGGGGCCCGGCAATGGCCGGCCATGGCCTACGCGGGACTCGGCCTTGCTGGCACCAGGCGGCGGCTGGAGGTGCATACGCCGGACCTCGCCGAAAACCTGGTGGGGCAATCGCTACGGTTGGAGTTCGTTCGTCGCTTGCGGTCCGACGCGCCTTCAACCTCAGCAGAAGTTTTGACCTCGCAATTTGACACCATAGCGAAATTGACTAAAGAAGGGAGGAAAAGATATGCTTGGACAAATAGGGGCGCCTGAATTGCTGTTGTTCTTCTTGATAATCCTTTTGCTCTTTGGAGCCAGCCGCCTTCGCGATGTGGGAGGCGCTCTGGGCGGAGCAATCCGCGATTTCCGCAGTGCTGTCTCGGGCGCGGACGAAGAGCAAGGCGAGAGGGAAAAAGTAGAGCAGAAGACTTAGGGTAGCGGAGCCACAAAGCCCTGACCGGTGAGGACGTACCCGGAGCTGACCTCCGCTAACCGGCCTCTGGTTTGATGGACTCAGGCCCTCAAAAATAAGTGGGCTGGAGCTTATGCTCCAGCCCACTTTTCCTGTTCAGGTGCCAGGCACTTTCACTTTCGGAAAGGCCTGGCACCTTAGAAATTGACACCAGGGTGCTTTTATGCTATAGTCTCCTTGGGAAAGGTAAAGAGGATCAACAATGACCACACTGAAAGCACGAAGCAAGTTTTTCATAGGCGGAGCCATCATCGTGTTGGCGGTGGGCTATCTCATCGTCAGCAGCATCGGGGGCTCGACGGCCTATTATCTGACCGTGGAGGAAGTGAAGGCCAAGGGACCCTCAGAGCGCACAGTGAGGGTTGCTGGGAATGTCATAGGCGAGACCATTGAGTGGAACGCCAAAGAATTGATGCTCAGGTTCAACATCACCGACGCCAGCGGGAGCCTGGCTGTGATCTACAACGGCCCCCGACCCGATATGCTTAAGGATGACGCGGAGGCCATAGTCGAGGGCAGATACATTGAAGGGGGATCCTTCGAAGCCAACAACCTGCTCCTCAAGTGTCCGTCCAAATACGAAGGGGCAGCAACGGCCACCGCAGAGGCGCCGGCTGAATGACAGAGAGGTTTGTAGCCAGGCCACGTACCGGAACAGCGAGACGTGATGCGTGAAACGTAAAACGGGAATGGGGACACAGCGGTTGCGCTTTACGTTTCACGTGGTTGGCAATCCACTTCATTTCGTGTCTAACCAGAACAACACTGAGGAGGTAAATCTTCATGACCATTATTGGCTATGTCGCTTTGGCACTAGCCTTAGCGATTTCTATTTATACCGCAGTAGCTTCAATCCTGGGAGCCCGCCGCGGGTCCCCGAAACTGGTAGAGAGCGCCCAAAAGGGAGTTGTGGCCGCAGCCGCGTTGGTTACTTTGGCCTCAATCATCCTGATCTACCTGCTGCTGGCCCGCGATTTTCAGGTTCAGTATGTGTACGAGCACGTCAGCACCTACCAGCCCACGATCTACACTCTCTCCGCCTTTTGGGCTGGACAAGAGGGCTCTCTTCTCCTCTGGCTGTGGCTGTTGACCATCTTCTCCGCCCTCATAGCTCGCCGAGAAGAGATCTGGAGCCAGGAGCTCAAGCCCTACGCCCTGGCGCTGTTGGCCTTTTGCCAGGCCTTCTTCGCTCTGCTTTTGGTTCTTGTTTCCAACCCCTTCGCCACTCTCCCCATCAGGCCCGCCGAGGGTTTCGGCCTGAACCCCCTGCTGGAAAATTTCTGGATGATCATCCACCCGCCTGTGGTGTTCATCGGCTACGCCGCCTACACCGTTCCCTTCGCCTTTGCCATCGCCGCCCTGGTAACGGGAAAGCTGGGGGAGGGATGGATACGGGGTATCCGTCGCTGGAATGTCTTCTCCTGGCTTTTTCTGGGCCTGGGCATTGTCATGGGGGCCTGGTGGTCCTACCTGGAATTGGGTTGGGGAGGGTATTGGGGCTGGGACCCGGTGGAGAACTCCTCCCTGGTCCCATGGCTGGTGGGTACGGCCCTCCTGCACTCGATGATGACGCAGGAGCGGCGAGGGATGTTCAAAGTGTGGAACATCATACTTATCACCCTGACCTTCGTCCTCTGCATCTTCGCCACCTTCGTCACCAGGAGCGGCATCATCCAGTCGGTCCATGCCTTTGGTCTGTCGGTTGTGGGTTACTACTTCCTGGCCTTCCTCGCTGCCATCCTGGGGCTTGCCTTCGGCCTGACTTTCTATCGGCGCCGAGAGCTGGCCAGCGAAAGAGAGATGAAGTCGCTGCTCTCCCGCGAGGTCGGTTTCCTTCTCAATAACCTCCTCTTCGTCGGGCTGGCTTTGGCCGTGTTCATCGGCACTGTCTTCCCCACTATCAGCGAGATCGTGCGGGGCACGCAGGTGGCCTTGGGAGCCTCCTTCTTCGAGCGCGTGTCCGCCCCTCTGTCCCTGGCCCTGATCCTCCTCATCGGTGTCTGTCCCCGGCTGGGCTGGCGGCAGACTTCACCCAGACGACTCCTGAGCGACCTGCTCTATCCCGGCATCCTGGCCCTGGCTCTCGCCGTGGTGATCTCCGTTCGGGGAATTACGGAGCCTTTTGCCCTCTTGTCTTTCACCGTTTGCGCATTCGTGGCCGGCAGCATCCTGTGGGAGTTTCTGCGGGGCACGATAGCTCGCCACCGCTCGACAGGAGAGGATTACCTGTTGGCCTTCAGGCGGCTGATAACCAAGAACCGCAGGCGCTACGGCGGCTACCTGGTTCACCTGAGCATGGTCATCATCACCGTGGGGATTATTGGCTCCTCCCTCTACCAGACCGAGTATCAGGTGACCCTGGCTGAGGGCGAGACGGTAACTGTTAAAGACTACACTCTGGAACACGAGGGGTTTTGGGTTGAGAATAGTCCGGCCAAGCATCGGTTTGCCACCCCTTTGGGCGTTTACCGTGATAACAAGAGAATCGCCACCCTGGTGCCGGAGAAGAATTTCCATTGGAACGTCGAGCAGTGGGTGACCGAGGTAGCCATCCGTACCAGCCTGAAAGAAGATTTATACGTGATTCTGACTGCCCTGGCTCAAGATGGCTCGGCCTCTTTCCAAATCCTGATTACTCCCTTGGTGGTGTGGCTCTGGATCGGCGGGGGGCTTCTGCTGCTGGGCACTGCTGTGGCTATCTGGCCTGAGGACCAAAGAAGGCAGGCAAGTGATGATTGAAGTGCGCGGCCTGGTCAAATCCTTCGGCAGCAAAGTGGCCCTGGAGGGCGTTGACCTGGACGTGGCCGAGGGGGAGTTTCTGACCCTGGTTGGCCCCAACGGGGCGGGCAAGACCACCCTCATCCGCATCCTGGCCACTCTGACCAGGCCCACGGAGGGCAGCGTGCGCGTAGCCGGGTACGATCTGGCCGGGCAGGGCACCGGGATTCGCCGGCGCATCGGCCTGGCCTCCCACCAGACTCTCCTCTACGGCGACCTTTCGGCCGAGGAGAATCTGCGCTTCTATGGCCGGATGTACGAGGTGCCCGACTTGGAGGAGCGCATCACGGCCCTCCTCCAGCGCGTGGGCCTGGAGCATCGCCGCCACGACCTGGTGCGCACCTTCTCCCGTGGCATGCAGCAGCGCCTGTCCATCGCCCGAGCGCTGCTACATGACCCCGCTATCCTGCTATTGGACGAGCCCTACACCGGCCTGGATCAGCAAGCTGCGGAGGTGCTGAGAGAGATTGTGGTCGGATGGTCGGATAGTCGAGTTGGTCGGTTGGTCAGATCACCCGACCAAGGACCACCTGACCACCCGACCAAGGACCACCTGACCACCCGACCAAGGACCACCGTGCTAATGACGACCCACAACCTGGAGCGGGGCCTGGAGCTCTGCGACCGAGCGGCCATTCTGGTCAACGGTCGGATCGTGTACCAGGCAGACAAGAGCCAATTGGACGTGGCCACCTTTCGAGAAGCATACCGCCGCTGTATTGACGTTTCACGTTTCACGTTTCACTCTGGGGTGGGGCGATGAGCTTCCTGCGCAAGATACTGGTCATCGTCCAGAAAGACGTGGCGGTCGAGTTACGCACCAAAGAGATGCTCAGCTCCATGTTCGTCTTCTCCCTGCTGGTGATCGTCATCTTCAGTTTTGCTTTCGAGCTGCGCGTGGGGGACGTGCGGACGGTAGCTCCTGGCGTCCTCTGGGTAACATTTGTCTTCGCGGGGATGTTGGGGTTGAGCCGCTCTTTCGTCCTGGAGAAAGACAAGGGGTGTCTGGAGGGTCTGCTGCTGTGCCCGGTGGATCGCAGCGCCATCTACTTTGGCAAGATGCTGGGGAACGTTATCTTCATGACCATAGTAGAGGCCATCATCCTCCCCATCTTCTCCATTCTGTTCAACATCTCCCTCTTTCATCCTATCTTGCTCCTGATCGTCGTTTTAGGCACTCTGGGCTTCGCCGGGGTGGGCACCCTCTTTTCGGCGATGGCCGTTCACACTCGGTCGCGGGAGGTGATGTTGCCCGTGCTGCTCTTTCCCGTGGTGGTGCCGGCCATGATCGCCGCCGTCAAAGCCACCGGCGGCATCCTCGACGGCCAACCGTTCTCTGAGATAGCCCATTGGGTCAGGCTGCTCGCGGTCTTCGACGTGGTATTCTTAGCCATCTCCTTTATGACCTTCGACTACGTGGTGGAGGAGTGAATTGGAGGTTGGAGATTGGAGAGCAGAAACATCCCACCCTCACCCCTTCGCTCCACTCAGGGCAGGCTCTAACCCTCTCCCTGCGAGGGAGAGGGAACTTGCCCCCTCGCCTCTTTGGGGAGAGGGCAGGGGTGAGGGGAAGTTTCTGGGTAGCGACGGTACGGAGCGAAGCAATCCCCTTCGTTGCGGGCTGGAGATTGCTTCGTCGCTCCGCTTCCTACTCAGAAACTTGCTTGTCATTGCGAGCCGAAGGCCAAGCAATCTCCTCACTAGCGGCAAGGGGACTGCTTCGTCGCAAAATGCGCTCCTCGCAGTGACACATTCGGGAGTTTCTGCCTCCTACGGATGGCGCGCCGCGCCATGGAAGACTCGCAATGACACACACGGGAGTCTGGTTGCGGCTGCGCCGCGCTATGTTTTTGGAGTTTGGAGGAGGTCTTTATGATTGGCAAGAATTATCGCCTGAGTGATTTTCTCACCTGGGCCAGCGCTATCGTCATGATAGTGGCGCTTTACCTGGTCTTCGTCTACGCCCCCACGGAGCGGACCATGGGCGATATGCAGCGCATTTTTTATTTCCACGTATCCTCGGCCTGGGTGGGCTTCTTCGCTTTCTTCGTCACTCTGATCGCCAGCCTTGCCTACCTGTGGAAGGGAACGCGCAGGTGGGACATCGTGGCCCTATCCTCGGTGGAGGTAGGGGTTACATTTATGACCATGGCCATCATCAGCGGGTCCTTATGGGCCAAAGTGGCCTGGAATGTGTGGTGGACCTGGGATCCCCGCCTCACCACCAGCACCATCCTGTGGCTGATCTACGTCTCTTATCTGATGCTCCGCAACGCCATTGACGAGGAGGCCCGCCGAGGCCGGTTTGCTGCCGTCCACGGCATCGTGGGCTTCGTCAGCGTGCCCATCACCTTCATGGCCATCCGCTGGTGGCGGACCATTCATCCGGTGATCATAGATAGCCAGGGCTTCAGCCTGGCCACGCCGATGCTGATCACCATGCTCTTCTGCATCGGGGCTTTCACTCTGCTCTATTTCACCCTTCTCGTCCACCGCGTGCGTCTCGAGCAATTAGCCGATATGGTCAGATGGTTAAATGGTCAGATGGTCAGATGGTCAGATGGTCGGAAGAGATATTGACCACCCGACCAAGGACCACCTGACCACCCGACCAACTAGGAGGTTATGAACAATGGGGAATTTGGTTTACCTTTTCGCCGCCTACGCAGTCTTTTGGGCACTGACCTTCGCCTTCGTCTTCAACATCGCCCGACGGCAGAAGGGCTTGCAAAGGGAGATCGAGTCCCTCAAACGGGCCCTGGAGACCAGGCAAGAGAGGGCGTGCTCCCAGACTTCGGAAGTCTTGATCTGAGAACTCTTGGTGCATCAACTACCTGAAATCTACTGAAATTCCTGCAAGCTTGAGCTACTATGGAGACTTCCGAAGTCTTCTCCGACAAGCTCCTAGAATGAGCAGAGCACTGGGGGTCTTCAGATGAAAGCATTGGTCTTGCAAGAATACGATCACTTTGAATACGGGGATGTGCCAGACCCGCCAATCGGGCCAGAAGACGTCCTGATCCGGGTCAAGGCCTGCGGTATCTGCGGTAGTGATGTACATGGCATGGATGGCAGCACAGGGCGACGTATCCCACCCGTGATTATGGGCCACGAAGCGGCGGGCGTTATCGCGGAGACAGGAGCCAACGTCACGGGCTGGCAGAAAGGGGATCGTGTGACGTTTGACTCCACCATCTACTGCGGAAAATGCTATTTCTGTCGTCGTGGCTGGGTCAATCTTTGCGATAACCGTCGTGTGCTGGGGGTGTCGTGTGACGAGTACCGTCAGGATGGAGCGTTGGCAGAGTACGTGGTTGTTCCACAGCACATCCTTTATCGCTTGCCGGAGGGACTTTCTTTTGAACGAGCCGCTATGGTGGAGGCGCTTTCGATTGCGCTTCATGCCCTCAGGCGTACGCCAATTTCCTTGAACGATGCCGCAGTGGTGGTCGGTGCTGGCACGATCGGATCGCTGGTCATCCAGGCACTTCGCGCCGCGGGTTGCGGCCACATCATCGCAGTTGATCTCGACCAAAGTCGCCTGGACCTGGCCTGCAAACTGGGCGCCGATGAAGCACTCCAAGCGGATTCCGTTGATGTCGTGGCCCAGGTGCGCAAGCGTACGTCTAATCGCGGGGCGGATATCGCCTTTGAGGTAGTGGGCATCCCCGCGACACTCAGGCTCTCGATCCAGTGTCTCAGGAAAGGCGGCTCGCTTACGCTGGTTGGCAACTTGTCACCCACGGCAGAATTGCTGTTGCAATCCGTCGTGGTGCGTGAGCTAACTTTAAATGGATCTTGTGCGTCGTGTGGTGAGTATCCAGCCTGCCTGGATATGATGGTTCGCGATAGAATCAACGTGGATGCTATGATCAGCGCAGTAGCCCCACTGGCTGATGGTGCCGCCTGGTTTGAGCGCTTGTATAAAGGCGAACCTGGCTTGATGAAGGTTATCCTGACGCCATAACGCCAGGGCATTGCTCCAGAGCAAGCTGGAAAGGAATGGAAAAGAATGGGCAACCAGCCTTTTGACCTGGCAGGAAAAGTGGCCATCGTGACGGGAGCCAGTCGTGGGCTCGGACAGTACTTCGGTCGGGCTCTGGCCCGGGCTGGCGCTGATCTGGTGATCACCAGCCGCCATCGGGAGGCTCTGGTGCCATTCAAAGAAGAGATTGAAGCCCTGGGTCGCAAAGCCGTGCCGCTGCAACTGGACGTCCGTCATCACGACAGCATCCAGAACATGGTCGAGGCGGCTTACAAGGCGTATGGCAAGATTGACATCCTGGTGAACAATGCGGGCTGCAACGTCCGCAAGCCGGCCGTTGATATCACGTGGGATGATTGGAATCTCGTCCTCGATACCAACCTTCGTGGGACCTTTTTTGTGGCCCAGGCAGTGGCGAAAAAGATGATCCCGCGAAGATACGGGCGGATTATCAATATCGGCTCAGTCACCAGCGTGTTCGGCTACGCTGGGCTGGCTCCGTATGGCGCCAGTCGCGGTGGAGTCAAGCAGCTCACCATGAGCCTGGCGGACGACTGGGGAATCTATGGGATTACGGTCAATTGTCTTGCGCCTGGATGGTTCAAAACGGCGCAAACCGCTGTTCTGTACGAAGACGAGGAATGGGTGGCATACCTTTGTGATCGCATCCCGCTCAAACGTCCAGGCCAGCCCCGCGACCTGGACGGGGCAATCGTCTTTCTGGCTTCCGACGCGAGCGAGTATATCACCGGTCAGACGATTCTGGTAGACGGAGGCATCTCCACTGGAGCAACACGTGTTCTGCTCAAGCAACAAGTGGCCGTGACCAAAGAAGGATAACCTCAGCGCCGCCCTGAGTTGAACCTCAGGGCTGAAAGAACGAAGCCCTACGGGCTACAATCTGGCCCCGAAGCATGTCCTGAGGTCCCTCCTGAGCTTGACGAAGGGCCCGCCGAAGGGGGGCTTTGTTGTCTTAGCGCGGGGATTCATTCCCGCGCGGCCTGGAAAAGAAAGTAAGTGCCATTTGAGGAATGAAGGTGTCAGGAGGGGTTACCATGAGACGCATCTTTCTGCCAGGGCTACTGCTGGCCCTGATGTTGCCCAGCGACCGTTTGCTGCCTTCTTTGCTAACACCGAGTGTGTTGCTATCCGCTGGCGCTGACACCCCTGCGCTGGCCTCTGCCGGTCCCATCAAACGATCCAGCTCCGCCATCGCCGTAATGGCAGATGGTGCTCTTTGTCTGGTGGTGAACCCCGATTCCAATTCTCTCTCCCTCGTTGACACCTCCGCACAGGAGAAGATCGCCGAGATCCCTGTGGGCCTGGATCCGCGCACCGTGGCCGTGGACGATGCGGGAGAGCGGGCCTACGTAGCCAATCGAGGTTCGGATAGCGTCTCGGTTGTAGATCTGACCACTCACACCGTCATCACCGAAATCCCCGTTGGCCACCGGCCTTACGGCGTCGTGGTCAGCCCCGGCGGGGATCGCCTCTACGTGGCCGAGCAGGGCGCGGACCGCCTCATCATCCTGGACACAACCACTTTTGAGACTGTGAACACTATCTCCGTAGCCGACCGCCCCAGCGGACTGGCCATATCCGATGACGGCCATACCCTCTACGTCACCCACCTCCTCACCGGCCAGATCAGCGTCATATCGCTCGACCGTCCCCGCATTTACCTGCCCCTGATCCTCAAAAGCGCATCGCCCAGCCACTCAATCAATACCCAATATCCAATACCCAATATCCAACCTCTAACCTCCAACCTCCAACTTCCATCTTCCAATATCCAACTTTGGCCCGACAGCAACCTGGCCCAGTCCATCGTCCTCTCGCCTGACGGCCTCCGTGCCTACGTTCCCCACACCCGCTCCAACACCTCCAACCGTGCCCTCACCTTCGACACCACCGTCTTCCCGCTGGTCTCGCTCATTGACCTGACGACGCAGCAGCATCTAGTGGGCCAGCAGTTTGACCTGGGCACCCTGGACCCGCCCGGCGTGGGGTTGCCTTTCGACGCCGTCGTCACCCCCGACGGTGACGAGATGTGGGTGCTCAACGCGGCCAGCAACGACGTCACCGTGGTGGACCTGACCGCCCGCCAGCGCGTGGCCCACATCGAAGTAGGTCACAACCCGCGCGGCATCGTCCTGTCGCCCGATGGCGCTACGGCCTACGTGAATAACACTCTGGCGGGCACCGTTTCGGTGATTGACACCGCTGCCCACGCCGTGACCTCCGTCATCACCGTCACCGACATCCCCCTGCCGCCGGCCCTGCTGAACGGCAAGCAGTTGTTCCACACCAGCGACGACCCCCGTCTGGCTCGCGCCCAGTGGATCAGTTGCAACACCTGCCATTTCGAGGGCGAGCAGGACGGGCGCACCTGGTTCTTCGGCTTCGCCGGGCCGCGCAACACCACCAGCCTGCTGGGGATGATCGAGACCTACCCGCTGCGCTGGTCGGGCGAGTGGGACGAGTCGGCCGATTCGGAGTTTGCCAATCGGAAGGAGAACTTTGGCAGCGGCCTGATTGGCGGCGACATGAACTGCTCCCTCTCGCCCCCCGACTGCTTGAACCAGCCGCCCAACCAGGGCCGCTCCTACGATCTCGACTGCCTGGCTTTGTTCATTGACTCGCTGCCCCCGCCAGCAAATCCGGGACCGCCCTCGGAGGCCGCGCTGCGCGGTCAGGCTATCTTCGACGACCCGTCTCTAAGCTGTGTCGCCTGCCATCCCGCCCCTCTCTACACCGACCAGCAGAGCCACGACGTGGGCACGGCCACCGCCGACGAGCGCATCGGCCCGGCGTTCGACACCCCCACCCTGCGCGGGCTGTATGACTCAGCGCCTTACTTCCACGATGGCAGTGCGGCCACCCTCTACGAGGCCATCACCCGCTCCAGCCCGGAGAACGAGCACGACGTGAGCGACCTGCTGACCGAGGCCGAGATACAAGACTTGGTCGCCTTCTTGCTGGCATTGCCGATTGCGGAATAACCCTCTATCAGTTCAAACAACTCCGGAAGCTGGAAGGCTTCTCTCTGTGAGGAGGAAAATGGGAGTGCGAATTGTCACCGATACCAGTTGCGATTTACCTCCGGGTCTTGAACGGGAACTCGATGAGCTTGGGGTGATCATAGTTCGCTTTCACTTTCGCTTTGGGTTGGAAGAATGTGAGGACAAGAGCATCCCCATGAAGGACTTCCTGGCCAGGGCTGAGAGGACGTGGCCAACAACCTCCGTTCCTTCATCTGGAGCTTTCGTCCAGGCTTTCCGTCAATGTGTGGAGGCTGGCGACTAGGTGGTTTGCATCACCATCACCAGCAACCACAGCGCAACCTACTCATCGGCGGTCCTGGCCAGCCAGGAATTCTCCGCTGGGCAAGTCACCGTGGTGGACTCAAAGTCGCTCTCCTTGCCCCAGGGTCTCATGGTCCTGGCCGCTGCCCGCGCCGCTCAGGAGGGGAAAAGCTCTCAGGGTATTGTGGAAACCATCAGAGAGCTACAGCAACGCCTGCACCTTTTCATCACCCTGGACACAGTGGAATACCTGGTCAAGGGGGGCAGAGCCAGCAGGCTGACCGGCGTCATGGCTGGGTTGCTGAAGCTCAGGCCGATTCTGACCCTGGTGGATGGAGAACTGACCCTGCTTGAAAAGCCACGCGGAAGAAAGGCATCCAAACAAAAGCTGATAGAGTTGGCCAGGGGCTGTTTCCCGGCTGAGACTGTGGGTGTGGCTCACATTGCCTGTGAAGAGGAGGCCAGAGGGTTGGTTTCGGAGATTGCTCTGCAAACTGGCTTCCCTGAAGAAAAGATACTTCTCGCCGAAACGGGGATGGTCATAGCAACCCATGGGGGACCGGGAACTTTGGGGATAGTGGTTGTTTCAAAGTTGTGAATCACTGATGGCGCTGACGGGCGCTGATTTCGCTGACCGATGTGGAAAGGACTAGAACCATGACAAACTCTCAAATCCCAAAGAAAGTGGTGGTAGTCACAGGAGATGTGACGATGGACTGGAACATCGCTCGCAGACGATGCTTGGCGGATAGCGCCATGCTGTGGAATCCGGAGGACTGGACGCGCGCCTGCTGGCAACGGGGAGGAGCGGCACTGCTGGCCGACGTGATCCAGGAGGTAGTAAAGACATTGCCCCAAGAACGAGGAGCCGAGTTTGAGATCCGCCAGATGGATGCCCCTGAAGATCGAGATCGGGTCTGTCCTCGCGATGAGTATCACCACTCCTATGCACTGTGGGCGCTTTTCGGGTCCGGTGACGAGGTGGCATGGCGCGTTGAGGAGTTCCTGGGATTGGACCGTGGCCTGTCCGATGGGCCTGCCGAGGCGGCCAAGTGGCAGCGAGTGGTGGACGACACCCCTGAGGCTGACCTGATCGTGCTCGATGATGCCGATCTGGGCTTTCGCGACCACCCCGATCTTTGGCCGCAGGCCCTCACCGCCGAAGGGAGGCGGCCGTGGGTTCTCCTGAAGATGTCACAGCCTGTGGCTGAGGGCCGGTTGTGGGAACACCTGCGGGAGAACTGCGCCGACCGCCTGATCGTGGTCACCACTGTCAACGACCTGCGCTTAACAGAGGTACAGATTAGCCAGGGGCTCTCCTGGGAACGGACGGCGCAGGACATCGCCTGGGAGCTGGTGCACAACCCACGCGTCAACGGTCTGGCGCGTTGTGCCTGCGTGGTGGTCTCGTTCTACACGGCGGGCGTCGTGCTGCTCTCCCGGCTGCACGCGGAGGGCAAGGCCGTCGAGGAGCGTGCCGCTCCAAGGTGCTCGTTGTTCTTCGACCCCAGCGTGATCGAAGGCATGTGGGAGCAGGATCACCCCGGCGGCATGATCGGCTACACGACCTGCCTGAGCGCCGGTATCGCCCGCCATTTGATGCTCTTGCCGGATCGGCCCGACGTCCACCAGGGCATCCAGTCTGGCCTAGCTGCCATGCGGAAGCTTCACTTGGAAGGCTATGGTGAGCGGGGCTCAGCAGTGCAGGCCCAATTGCGCTTTCCCGTCGAGGACATCGCGAAAGAGTTGACCACGGAAGCAGCGCCGTTCGCAGAAGTCGAGGTACAAGATCCCGTCCGCTTCCTGATTCAGCCAGCAGCCGAGGGCGAGAAGGCTCCTGAGGGCGCTTTCTGGACCATTCTTCAGGACCGCTATCGCGACAATCTGGACCAGGTGGCCGAGCACGTCGTGTTGGAGGGGGCCGAGGTAGCCTTGCAGGATGTGCCGCTGGGCCGGTTTGGCTACCTGCTGACGGTAGATCGTCGGGAGATCGAGAGCTTCCGCAGCATTCGCGCCCTGGTGAGCGAATACCTGAGCCACGTCCGCCAGAAGCGCCCGGTTTGCATCGCCATCTTCGGCGCGGCGGGGTCTGGCAAGTCCTTTGGCATCACCCAGGTGGCGAAGTCGCTGGCTCCTGAGCAGGTTGAGGTGCTCGAATTCAACCTCTCCCAATTTGAGTCGGCCGATGAGCTGGTGGATGCGCTGCACCAGGTGAGGGACGTGGGCCTGAGCGGAAAGATCCCTCTGGTGTTCTGGGACGAGTTCGACACCCCGCTAGCGGGGAAGCCTCTGGGCTGGCTGCGCTACTTCCTGGCCCCTATGCAGGATGGCAGTTTCCGCGAAGGTCAGATCACCCATCCCGTCGGCCGCTCGGTTTTCGTCTTCGCCGGCGGCACTAGCCACCGCATGGACAGCTTTGGTCAAGGAGTAGAACCCGAGAAGTTGCAGGGGGCCAAGGTGCCGGACTTCGTCAGCCGGCTGAAGGGCTACGTCAACGTCCTGGGACCTAACCGACAGAAAGCCGCCAGCGGCGAGCAGGCCATGACCGATCCATACTACATCATCCGTCGGGCCATTCTGCTGCGTGCGATTCTGCGGCGCGATGCGCCACAGCTTTGCCGGAAGCAAGAGGACAAGGAGGTGCTGAACATAGATCCGGGTGTGCTGCGTGCCTTTCTGAACACAAGGGAGTACAAACACGGCGTCCGTTCCATGGAATCGATCGTCGCCATGAGCCTGCTGTCGGGCAAGACCTCCTTTGAGCGGTCCAGTATTCCCTCCGAGGCTCAGTTGGACCTGCACGTGGACGGGCGGGAGTTCCTGGCCCTGGTGCAGCAGATGGATCTGCAGGGCGACCTTCTGGAGAAGCTGGCCGAGGCGCACCACCAGGTGTTCTGTGAGGAACTTGAGGCCAAGGGATACCGTCTGGGGCCGAGGACCGATGATGAACTCAAGACCCACAGTTCGCTGAAACCTTATGCCGAGTTGCCTGAGGAGGAGAAAGAGCAAAACCGTGGCGCCGTGCGAGACATTCCCAACAAGCTGGCCCGCAGCGGCTACGTGATGATTCCTGCCCGCAGCGACGAGCCTCCCTTCGAATTCCCCGGCCATCACCTCGCGCAGTTGGCAGAGATAGAGCACGAGCGGTGGATGCAGGCGAAGCTCGAAGCGGGTTGGCGGTATGCGACAGAGACGGACAAAGAGAGGAAACTACACGAGGCCCTGCTGCCGTGGGATGAGCTGCCCGAAGAACAGAAGGAGAAAGACCGGGTCCTGGTACGGGCGATACCGCGGATACTTGCCAAAGCCGGCTACACCGTCGTGAGGCTACGCCGGGAAACGGTGCAGGAGTAAGGTAATGATTGCCATGAGACAGCCTCACGGTCAGAAAATCAACAGTGATCCATATTTCACCCTGATGGCCGACAGTGATGGCGTGGGATTCGTCCATTGTGGCGATGGTGTCCTGGTCGTGCCGTTGACCGACGATGGCCACGTGCTGCTGGCCGTAGAACGCTCGCCCGCCTTCGGCCGTGAGATGTTGGGCCTGGTCGGCGGTGAAGTGGAAGCAGGGGAGCCTCTGGAGGAAACCGCTAATCGCGAGCTGCAGGAGGAGCTGGGCTGGCGCGCAGAGCGCATTGATTTCCTGGGAGAGCTCCATCCTTTCAAGTACCTGATCTCGCGGCAGTTTGCTTTCCTGGCCCGTGGCCTGGTGCCCAGCAAGCTGGAGGGAGACGAGATACATCCTGTGGGTACCCGGAAGGTGGCATTGGAGAGGTTCGCGGACCTATGCACTGCCGGCGAACTCCACGACGCCACGGCCATCGCCGCCCTGTACCTGGCCCAACGGTTCCTTGAGCAGGAAGCGAGAGGAGAGAGGTGAGATCGCATGCCACAAGCAAGCAGGACCTTCCGCATCTTTGTGAGTTCTACCTTTAGCGACATGAAGGCGGAGCGCAATGAGCTACAGGAGAACGTGTTCCCGAGGCTGCGCGAGCTGTGCACGCAGCACGGAACCCGCTTCCAGGCCATTGACCTGCGGTGGGGGGTGAGCGAGGAGGCGTCGCTAGACCAGCAGACGATGAAGATCTGCCTGGAGGAGATCGCCCGCTGCCAGCGAGTCACTCCCCGGCCTAACTTCATCGTGCTGCTGGGCGACCGCTACGGCTGGCAGCCCCTGCCGGAAGAGATTCCAGCAGCCGAGTTCGAGGCCATCCTGGAGCGGGTCTCGCCAGAAGAGCGGGCGTTGCTGTGCTGGGAGGAGCAGGGTGCCGAGGGCAGAAGGGGCTGGTACCGGCAGGATGACAATGCCGTGCCGCCGGTCTACGTCCTGCAGCCACGGGAGGGGGAGTTCGAGGACTACTCGACCTGGCATACGAAGGTGGAGCGGCCACTGCTGCAGATTCTGCGGCAGGCGGTGGCCGGCCTCGACCTTCCGCCGGAGGCGCGGCTCCGCTACGAGGCCTCGGCGACGCACCAGGAGATCGAGCGCGGGGCTATGCAGGTGGAGGACGCCGACGAACACGTCTTCGGCTTCTTCCGCCGCATCACGAACCTCGACGAGGTCAAGGAGGACCTTCCGGGAGCACCAGCCAAGGACTATGCGGACACCGGTGCTGATGGCCACTTCGACGCCGACGCATACCGAAGGCTGCAAGACCTGAAGGGGCAACTAGGCGAGCGGATCGGGCACAACATCCACAACTACGCTGCCCAGTGGACAGGCGAGGGTATCACCACAGACCACATCGGCAGGCTACCCGAGGAGATGGCGGCCTGCCAGGCGATGCTGGCCGAGGAGTACGTTCCGCAGAACCTCTGCCAGGCAGTGTGGCGGGCACTGGCCCTGGTCATCCTGGCTGAGTGCGAGCAACTGGAGGAAAAGGGCGCGCTGGAGCTGGAGGTCGAGGCCCACGCCGAGTTCGGCCAGGAGCGGGCGCGGTTCTTCGTGGGGCGTGAGGCGATCCTGGAAGAGATCGCGACCTACCTGGCGGGAGGCAACCAGCACCCACTGGCGGTGTGGGGGGAGTCGGGCACGGGCAAATCGGCGATGATGGCGCGGGCAGTTGGGAAGGCGCAGGAAGCCCATACCCAGGCGGAGGTCGTCTACCGCTTCATCGGCGCGACGCCCGATTCCTCCAACGGGCGGGCCTTGCTGGAGAGCCTGTGCCGACAGGTGTATCAAGAGTTCGATTTCGAGCGCCAAAAACGAGAGCGGCTCGCTCTGGTGAAAGGTACCGACGAGGAAGCGCAAAAAAGCCGGAATCTGATCGAAGAAGAGTACTCGATCCCCCCCGACTACCCGGGACTACTCGAGACCTTCCGGGCCTTCCTGGCAAAAGTGCCAACAGGAAAACGCTTAATCCTGTTTCTAGATGCCCTGGACCAGCTCTCCGACGCCGATAACGCCCGCAACTTGATCTGGCTACCTCGGCAGTTGCCAGAGTACGTCAAGCTGGTGGTGTCCACCCTGCCGGGCGAATGTCTGGACGCCCTGGCGGTGAAACTACCCGAAACCCAGCGCCTGGAACTGGAACCCTTGTCCTCGGAGGAAGGTGCTGACCTGCTGGACCGCTGGCTTGCTTCGGTCGGACGCACGCTTCAGCCTGGGCAGAGCTCAGAGGTCTTGCACGAGTTCAGCCGTTGTAGTCTGCCGCTGTACCTGAAGCTGGCCTTTGAGGAGGCTCGCCGCTGGCGCTCGTACGACGGCGTGCCCGACCTGGGCAGCGACATTCCCGGCATTGTCGGGAACCTCTTTCAGCGGCTATCCGACGAAGCGAACCACGGTGAGATGTTGGTGTCGCGCAGCCTGGGATACCTGGGCGCAGCCAAGAATGGGCTGACCGAGGACGAGCTTCTGGACGTGCTGTCCGCCGACGGCGCTGACGGCGAGGTAATGGCCGACTTCTACCGCCGCTCGCCCCAGTCGCCGGAGGTGAACCGTTTGCCGGTGGTCGTGTGGTCGCGCCTTTATCATGACCTGGAGCCCTATCTCGCCGAACGGGCGGCTGATGCGACCTCCCTAATGAGCTTCTACCACCGCCAATTGAGCGAGATGGTGGCGGAGGACTACTTGGCGGGGGTGGAGAAACGGGACCGCCATCGTGCCTTGGCGCGGCACTTTGGGAGCCAGGCGCTCCAGATGGAGAAGGAGGAGAGAAGGACGCCCAACTTCCGCAAGCTATCCGAGTTGCCCTACCAACAGGCGCACGGCGGGTTGAGCGATGAACTGTGCGCAACGCTGACGGAATTCAAATTCCTCGAGGCAAAAGTGTCAGCGCAGAGTGTGCAGGCGCTGATTGATGATTATGACCTGATTGGCTCTCCTGGTCTTGAGATACCTGCGGCGAGGCAGAAGGGTTTGAGACTTGTACAAGACGCGCTGCGCCTTTCAGTGCACATACTTGTCGGCGACAAGACTCAACTCGCAACGCAGTTAACGGGACGATTGTTGCCGTTTGAAGAGCCGGAGATCAAAGCGTTGCTGGAACAAATCAAGGAAACAAAAAAGGATCCCTGGCTGCGCCCGTTAACACTGAGTTTCACACCACCCGGTGGTCCTTTGATACGCACCTTGGTAGGTCATACGGGCTGGGTCAATGCCGTGGCGGTGACGCCCGATGGGCACCGCGCTGTTTCCGGGGCACATGGCTCAACTGACCAGACGCTCAGGGTGTGGGATTTGGAGCGTGGCACTGAATTCGCCACGCTGAAAGGGCATATAGTCAGGAGTAGGGATTATGTGTCGGCACTCGGAATCAATGCGGTGGCGGTGACGCCCGATGGTCGCCGCGCCGTCTCGGGGGCAGATGCCCGCACGCTCAAAGTGTGGGATTTGGAGCGCGGCACGGAACTCGCCACGCTGAAAGGTCATACGGGCAAGGTCTATGCGGTGGCGGTGACGCCCGATGGTCGTCGCGCCGTCTCGGGGTCAGGGGACGGGACGCTCAAGGTGTGGGATTTGGAGCGCGGCGCTGAACTCGCCACGCTGAAAGGTCATAGGCGTGAGGTCATGGCCGTGGCAGTGACGTCCGATGGTCGCCGCGCCGTTTCCGGGTCAAGGGACGACACGCTCAAGGTGTGGGACATTTCGATGGAGTTTATCCTGAGCAGCGCCGAAGGGTTCAATGCGGGCTCGGAGCGCGGCACGGAACTCGCCACGCATCAAGATCATGCGTACCGTGTCAATGCTGTGGCGGTGACACTTGATAGTCGCCGCGCCGTCTCGGGGTCACAGGACAAGACGCTCAAGGTGTGGGATTTGGAGCGCGGCACGGAACTCGCCACGTTGCAAGGGCATACGGACTCGGTCAATGCCGTGGCGGTGACGCCCGATGGCAAACGCGCCATCTCGGGGTCAGGTGACAACACGCTCAAGGTGTGGGATTTGGAGCGCGGCGCGGAGCTCTCCACGATGCGTGGTCATTCGGAATCCGTCATAGCCGTGGCGGTGACGCCCGATGGTCGCCGCGCCGTCTCGGCGTCAATAGGCGGCGTGCTCAATAGGCCCCATGGTCCAACATTCTACAGCACGCTCAAGATGTGGGATTTGGAGCGCGGCGCGGAGCTCGGCACGATGCATCATTACGTCACGCGTTTCATAGCCGTGACGCCCGATGGCAAACGCGCCGTCTCGGGGCCAGTGGACATCAAGGTGTGGGATTTGGAGCGCGGCACTGAACTCGCCACGCTGAAAGGTCATGGGAGCTCGGTCAATGCTGTGGCGGTGACGCCCGATGGTCGTCGCGCCGTCTCGGGGTCATGGGACGTCAAGGTGTGGGATTTGGAGCGCGGCACTGAACTCGCCACGCTGAAGCTTCATAGGGACTATGGCAATCCACTGGCGCCGTCTATCACGGCTGTGGCGGTGACGCCTGATGGTCGTCGCGCCGTCTCGGGGTCAGAGGACAAAACGCTCAAGGTGTGGGATCTAGCCAGCTTTGAGTTACTGGCTACTTTCAGGGCAGAAGAAGGTATAAGCGCTTGTGCAGTCGCGGCTGATGGATCAACGATTGTCGCCGGTGAAGAATGGGGGCGTGTGTATTTCCTGCGCCTTGAAAATGTTATCTCTGACCCAACTATCGTTACCGCTTGGGTACGGCGCAAGCGAGATTCGTCTATCGCCTTTGGCTGTCCTCATTGCCGCACGTGGTCAGAGATTCCAGAATCTGCACTGGGAAATGAGATTCCCTGCCCTCGCTGCGGCAAGCACCTGAAACTCAACTCGTTCACTATCAATGCTGACTGGCGACCCATCGCAAAGGCGTGGCGCGGAGGAGGGCCATAGGGCGCGTCGTGCTGTTCAACGGCTTGATTGCGTTGCGAGTAGGGATGAGCGAGGAGGCGTTGTTAATGACAGGCTCAACAGAAACCTCGATCTGGGAAAAGTGGCGTCACCGCCTCACGATGTTCTGGCGGCGACAAGTACAAGAACAGTGGCGAGACTATCGCTGGTTCGTCATCGGCGCGCTGTGGCTCGTCGCGCTGGGTCTGGGCTACATCGGCTTCGCCAGGCACGCTGCGGCGGCTGGCCAGCCACGCTCAGTCACCGACCTCCTCTACCTCACCCTGCAATTGTTCACCCTGGAATCCGGTTCAGTCGCCGGCCCAAAAGGCTGGGAGTTGGAGCTGGCACGGCTGTTGGCGCCAGCGGTGGCTGCTTACACGGCTGTGCAGGCATTGGCCGAGATCTTCTACCAGCAAATCCAGTTGGTTCGGGTACGCTTCATCAGGGACCACGTCGTGATCTGTGGGCTGGGCCGAAAGGGGTACCTGTTGGCCCAGGGGTTCCGCCAGCGCGGGGATCGGGTGGTGGCCATCGAGCAAGACGAAGACAACGACTTGATCGAGCAGTCTCGGGGGCAGGGCACCATCGTATTGATCGGCAATGCGACCAACCAGGAGCTACTTCGCCAGGCGCGGGTGCAGAGGGCCAAGTACGTTGTCTCCGTCTGCGGCGACGACGGCGCCAACGCCGAGGTTGCGGTTCATGCCCGCGAACTGGTCGGGGATCGCCAAGGCAAAGCACTGACGTGTATCCTCCACATCGTTGACCCTCAACTCTGCCTCTTGCTCAGAGAGCGGGAGATCGAGATGGGGAAGGTGGATGCCTTCCGGCTGGAGTTCTTCAACGTCTTCGACAGCGGGGCTCGGGCCTTGCTGAACGAGCATCCGGCCTTCAGTGAAACGCAAAGTCGTCCACCTCACTTGCTGGTGATCGGCCTGGGGCAGATGGGGGAGAGCCTGGTGGTGCACGCGGCCAGAGCCTGGCACGCCAGGCATTCCGCAACCGGTGAGCGACTGCGCGTGACCATTATTGATCGGGAGGCGGAACGGAAAACGGAATCATTGTGCTTGCGGTACCCCCAGTTGGGGAGGGTCTGCGAACTGGTAGCCCAACCGATGGACGTTCACTGGCCAGAGTTTCAGCGGGCCGAGTTCCTTTTCGATCCTGACGGACGTTGTGACGTGACCATCGTGTACGTCTGCCTGGATGACGACTCGCTGGGCCTGTCGGCGGCGTTGGCGCTGCGTCAGCGGGTCAGGGAGCACGGAATCCCCATCGTGGTGCGCATGGAACAGGATGCGGGGCTGGCTACGCTGCTGGGAGGGAGGAATGGCAGCGGTGGTGGCTTTGAGAACCTGCACGCCTTTGGGCTGCTGGATCGGACGTGCAGGCCGGACTTGCTGCTCGGCGGCACCCACGAGATCATCGCCCGCGCCATCCACGAGGGATATGTAGGCTATCGGGAGAAGCTAGGCGAGGAGCCTCAGCTTGACCCTGCTATGGTTCCCTGGGAGGAGCTAACCGAGGAATTCCGAGAGTCGTGTCGGCGTCAGGCCGATCACATTGGCCTGAAGCTGAAGGCTGTTAGTTGTGGTCTTGCGCCGTTGACCGATTGGGACGCCGAGTTGTTCGAGTTCACGCCGGAGGAAGTGGAGCAGATGGCCAGGATGGAGCACCAGCGGTGGATGGCCGAGCGCCGCCGTGAAGGCTGGACGACCGGCCCCAGGGATTCGAAGAACAGAACCAATCCCAATCTGGTTCCTTGGGAACAACTGCCCGAGGAGATCAAGGAACTCAATCGAGACATGGTGTGCGGGTTCCCGGCCTTCCTGGCCAGGGTTGGTCTGCAGACGTACCGTCTGAAGTAAGGGGAGGCAAGGCATGACCCAGATGGACGCGGAACTTCAGGGAGGAGTCGTGAATCACTGATGGTACTGGTGGGCACTGAGTTCGCTGAGGGAGCCGACTGTCGGAGCCAGCCAGTCTTCAGCGTACTCAGCGGTCTCAGCGATTCCAAACGTCGGGGGCAACATGATTCTTCGATTCATCGTCTACGGAATGCTGGGCTGGTGCGGCGAGATCATCTGGACCGCGACCAGGGAGAAGCTCAGCGGGCAGCAGCGAGACTGGAAGCTTAGAGGCACCACCTATCTGTGGATGTTTCCCCTCTATGGCCTCATCGCGCCCCTGTACGAACCCCTCCACAACGCCCTCCGCGCCTGGCCCTGGCTGCTGCGGGGCGTTATCTACATGCTGGGTTTCTGGGCCGTCGAGTACCTGACGGGCTGGTTGCTTAAGCGCGTCATCGGTGTCTGCCCCTGGGACTACAGCCGTGCCCGCTGGCACGTGCACGGCTTCATCCGGCTGGACTATGGTCCCGCCTGGTTCCTGGTCGGGCTGGGTCTGGAACCCATCCATGATTTGCTGGTGCAATTGACACCCGCCATCCAGCAGGCGCTGATTAATCGCTGATGACGCTGACGGGCGCTGAGCTCGCTGGGAGAACCACGGATCGGTAGTACCTTATCTACCAAATCCTTGCACAACGAGCAAGAATTTCAGAACGCACTTTTTATCTGCCACGAACCCTTCGACTGGGCTCAGGACAGGTTTCACGAATTAACACGAAAAAGGAAAAATTAGTGAAAATTCGTGTAATTCGTGGCAAAAAGCCTTTGAGACCTAAGCCAATCCGCAAATAGATAAGGGAGGCATTTACTTAATGAACCTGAAACACAAAGCTTCAAAGAGGGTGGTCGGCGTTCAGCCTTCGGCTACGGTTGCGGTTTCCGACAAGGCCCGGGCCATGGCTGCACAGGGCCTGGACGTCATCAGCCTGGGCGGTGGCGACCCTGACTTCGACACACCATCACACATCGTGGATGCAGTTCTGGAGGCCATTCGCCAGGGCCATACTCACTACGTATCCAGTTCCGGTCTGAGAGGGCTGCGGGCGGCCATTGCCGACAAGTTGAGAGAGGAAAACGGCCTGGAGTTCGACCCTGATGGGGAGATCATCATCACCCCAGGGGCGAAACAGGCTCTCTTTGCCACTATCATGGCCACCGTGGACGAGGGCGATGAAGTGCTGATCCTTGATCCGGCCTGGGTCTCCTACGTGCCCTGTGTGCAATTGGCGAGTGGCGTGGCGGTCCATGTCCCCTTGAGCGCGGAAGATGGTTTCCGCGTCACGGATGCCAAATTGCGGCGAGCGTTGACTCCCAGGTCGAAGCTGCTGATCGTCAATTCGCCCAGCAATCCCACGGGACGAGTGTTCACTCGACAGGAGCTTGAGACCATCGCCAGGGTGGCCCTGGAAAACGACCTGTTGGTCCTATCGGACGAGATCTATGAGAAGATCCTGTACGATGGTCACGAGCATATCAGCATTGGCAGTTTGCCAGATATGCTGGAGAGAACCATGGTCATCAATGGCTTCTCCAAGGCCTATGCCATGACGGGCTGGCGCCTGGGCTACGTGGCGGCCAAGGGGCCTTTGGCAAAAGAGATACTGAAGGTTCAACAACATTCGGTGACCTGTGCCAGCTCTTTTACCCAATACGCCGGGATAGTGGCGCTAACCGGTCCCCAGGATGCGGTCTCTCTTATGGTCGAGGAGTACAGAAAGCGGAGGGACCTCATCACCGCAGGCCTGAACAGTCTGCCAGGCGTATCCTGTCACCAGCCTGAGGGAGCGTTCTACGCTTTCCCCGATGTCTCCGCGACGGGCATGTCCTCCATAGAATTCGCCGACGTGCTCTTGAGCAAGGCCAGGGTAGCAGTCACCCCAGGGGTCGCCTTTGGAGACAGTGGGGAGGGACACGTCAGGATATCGTTCGCCAATTCGACGCAGTTGGTCGAGAAGGCCATAGAGCGGATGAGGGAAGTGCTGTAGGATGCCCTCAGTGGTGCAACGTGGCCGATGCCTTCGCCACGCAGCCGTTTTCGCCTTCACCCTGCTAGCCATCGAGTTCCTCGACGAGTTTGTCTTTGGCGCTCGCGAGGCGGCCTGGCCGCTGATCCGCACCGACCTGGGCTTGAGTTACGCCCAGGTCGGCCTGCTGCTGGGCCTGCCCAGCCTGGTCAGCAGCCTGGTTGAGCCTTTCGTGGGCATCCTGGGTGATACATGGAAACGCCGCGTCCTCATCCTGGGTGGCGGCGTGGTGTTCGCCCTGGCGCTGCTGCTCACGGCGCTGAGCCAGGATTTCCCCGTCTTGCTGATTTCGTTTATAATCTTCTATCCGGCCTCTGGCGCGTTCGTCTCGCTGTCGCAGGCGACGCTGATGGACACCGATCCCGCTCGCCACGAGCAGAACATGGCGCGCTGGACCTTGGCCGGGTCGCTGGGTGTGGTGGCTGGCCCCATCGCCCTCGGCGCGGCGGCGATGCTGAGCCTGGGATGGCGCGGGCTGTTTTTTCTCTTCGCCGGGCTGACGCTGATCCCGCTGGCGATGGTGTACCGCTTTCGGTCGGCCATCGGGCAGCGGGGATCCGACAAGACCGATTTCAAGGCGGGCGTGGTGGACGCCCTGCGCGCGCTGCGGCGGGGCGAGGTGCTGCGCTGGCTGACGCTGCTAGAGTTCTCAGACCTGATGCTGGACGTGCTGCTGGGATTTCTGGCGCTGTACCTGGTGGACATGGTGGGCACGACGCCGGCCCAGGCGGGGGCAGCAGTGGCGGTGTGGACGGGGCTGGGGCTGCTGGGCGACCTGTTGCTCATCCCCCTCCTGGAGCGCGTGCGTGGCCTGCGTTACCTGCGTTTGAGCGCGGCGATGGAGCTGGTGCTGTTCCCTGCCTTCCTGCTGGCGCCGGGCTTCTGGGCCAGGTTGGTGCTGCTGGGGCTGTTGGGCCTCTTCAACGCGGGGTGGTACTCGATCCTCCAGGCGCAGTTGTACTCGGCCATGCCGGGGCAGAGCGGCACGGTGATGACGGTGGGCAACGTGTTCGGACTGGTGGGCGGGCTTGTCCCGCTGGGACTGGGGTTGGTGGCCGAGCGGTTCGACTTGGCGGCGACGATGTGGCTTTTGTTATTGGGGCCGCTGGCGCTGCTGGTTGGAATACCGAGGAATGGAAGCAGAAAACACGAGGGGCGAAACGATCTGTGAATCTGGGTGGTGGCGGAAAGGGTACCACGGATGTAGAAATACACGATATTCAACCACAAGCTGAGACAAAATACCCCTTCTGGTCGCCGGAGGTGTGATTATCGTGTATTTCTTTATCCGAGGTAATCTCCTCCCACACGCAATTTCACGTAGCAAATTGGATCTCCTGCAACGCCTGCCATATTTGTGTAAGATTATATCATACGGACTGACGAAACGCAAACAAGTCAGTCGAGATAGGCCACTATGCCAGCCATAAGCGATTCCATCAAAAGCACCTCGAAGGCTGGGACTGCGACCACGATTCAAGCCGCTGAACCCGAACGATTTCAGGCCGATGGCGTGCTCACCATCAGCGCGGGGCACGCGGTTCACGATACCTACACTGCCTTCCTGGTCCCTCTCCTGCCGGCCTTCATCGCCGACCTGGCCCTGTCCAAGACCGAGGCCGGGCTGCTGACGGTGTTCATGCAGGGACCGTCGCTGCTCCAGCCCTTCATCGGCCACCTGGCCGACCGCGTGAACTTGCGCTACCTGGTCATCCTGGCTCCGGCGGTGACAGCCGCGATGATGAGCCTGCTGGGCGTGGCGCCGGGCTACGGGGCGCTGGTCCTGTTCCTGGTGGTGGCCGGCCTCAGTTCGGCCGGCCTGCACGCCGTGGCGCCGGTGATGGCCGGCAACCTGTCGGGGCGGAGCCTGGGCCGGGGCATGGGATTCTGGATGGTCGGCGGGGAGTTGGGCCGTACCCTGGGGCCTATAGTGATCGTCAGCGCGGCCCGCTGGCTGACCCTGGAGGGCACGCCCTGGCTGATGATCGGCGGCTTCCTGGCCTCGGCCGTCCTCTACGTGCGGCTCAAGGACGTGCCCACACAGCCCACCAACGCCGGTCAGGGACTCCCCTGGCGGCAGGCGTTGCGGGGCATGGGGCCGCTTTTGCTCCCGCTGGCAGGCATCATCGTGGCGCGTTCTTTCATGGCCAAGTCGCTGACCACCTACCTGCCCATTTTTCTGAGCGAGGAGGGCGCCGACCTCTGGTTCGCCGGGGCCTCCCTCTCGCTCCTGGAAGCGGGGGGCGTGGTGGGTGCGCTGCTGGGGGGCGCGATGAGCGACCGACTGGGCCGTCGGCTGATTCTCTGTATCTCCATGCTGACCACGCCGCTTCTCACCTTTGTCTTTTTGACGACCGAGGGTTGGCTTCAGTTCCCCCTCCTGCTGATGATGGGCTTCACCGCCCTGTCCGTCACCCCTGTCGTCATGGCCCTGGTGCAGGAGAGCTTTCCTGAGAACCGGGCCCTGGCCAACGGCGTTTACATGTCGCTGAGCTTCGTCCTCAGCTCAGCGGTGGTAGTGGTGCTTGGAGCCATGGGGGACCTGTTCGGGCTGCGCCTGACATTCACCGCCAGCGCGGTCATTACATTGCTGGGCCTGCCCCTCATTTTCCTATTGCCGAACAAGCAGGGGAAGGAGACCCTCTGAATTCCCCCGAGTTCCCCGGAGTTCCCAAACGGGGGATCTGAGGAACTCAGGGGAACTCTTGGTTGGATCCTGCCAGATGGGTGAATAGTCACGGAGGAAGTATGCTTCGTTTCATCGTGCGTCGAATCTTCTTCATAGCGCTGGTCTGGGTCTTCATTGTCTTCTTCTCCAACCTGGGGATGAGGATGGCCCGCAATTCCGAGATCGCCAGGCCGGACTACAATTTGGTCCAGCACAGCAAGCGCGCCTGGCAAGATACGCGCACTTTTCTGGCCGGCGCGGTGCGGGGGGATTTGGGGGCCATGAGGATCGCCAGCGGTCTGGTACCGGTCAGGGATATTCTTGGGGAGGCCTACGTGAACAGCATGGGCTTGCTGCTGGTGGCCCTGGCGATTTCCGCTTCAATTGGCCGGGCATGGGCCGCCGCTTGCTGGACGCGGTGAATACTCGTCAGACCCCGGTGGTGGCCCTGGCCTCTGCACCGGCTTCCTGCTGCGGAAGCGCATGTTGCTGGTGATCGCCGGGGTGTCCTTCGCCACTGTGTTCATCATCAACAACACCGGCCCGGCGCCCTGGTTCGCCGGGGTGGCCCAGGCCTTTAACGGCGATTTCGCCTACGAGCACGTCGAGGCCCTGGCCGAGATGGATGGGCGCGGCATTGGGCAGGACGGTGGAGCGCGGGCCGCAGCATACATCGCTGAGAAGTTCGCCGCCTATGGCCTGGAGCCGGGCGGCAAGCGCGATAGCTACATCCCGGTTCTCCCGCTGGACAAAACAGTGGCTATGCTGCAATTGGACGCCGTTGGCGGCGGCAGCGGGTATTACCTGGAAGCGCATGGTGAATGGGAACAGGATGGACTGCTGTTGTTTAGCATGATGGCCACAGAAGATTTGATAGATGGGCGCTTGGCCCTCAGAGGTCAATCAGGGGAGAGCGCCCAGGCGCTGTTCCACGAAACTGGACTCCCAACCTTGCTGGTCGCCTGGCGAGGAGCCAGCGAGGATAACTGGCCGGTCGAGATCGCCGACGAGGTAGATCCATATCGCCTCGGCGTGACGGGCCGCATGGTCAGCCTGGCTCTGATGAGCCTTGCCAGGTAGCACAATGATGGGGCGTACCCAGTTGCGTTGGCGCAAGTGGTGTGGTATAATCGCTACGGTAGTCGGATTCGGGGATTGCTGTTTGGTATCGGCTATGAGCATGACAATAAGGGGGACGTCCCATGACCGCTGGCCACATCTTTATCTCCCACGCCACAGCGGACGACGCCTTCGTCCGAGACCTGCGTCTGGCCCTGGAGGGCCTGGACCTGAGCGTGTGGGTGGACTCACGTAACCTGCGCGGCGGCGACAAGCTGGCCCGCCAGGTCGAACAGGCCATCGAGGAAGCGCGCCAGGTCATCGTTGTCCTCAGCCCCCGCACCATCAACTCCCCGTGGGTGCGCCGGGAGATCCGGAAAGCGCTGGAGGTTGAAAAGCAGCGCGACGATGACGAGTATTGCGTGATCCCTCTCCTCTTGCCTGGTGTTGAACCACGAGCCCTGCCATTGTGGTTCGACGAAGAGCCCCTGGCCGTGCCCATCGAGCTCAAAGTCGGCGGGGTGAGCGAGGCCCTGCCGGCCATCCTGGCCGCCCTGGGGAAGCGCCTGCCCACCGACCCTGAGACCATGCAGGCCGTCGCACCGCAGCCGGTGGAAGAGCTGGTGCTGGAGCTGCGCGATCCCAAGGTGACGCTGCGCGAGGGGAAGCGCCAGGTCACGGCTACGGCCACTCTGGTCTACCAGCCGGCCCACTACGCCGCCCGGAAGGTGGAGAGCGGCCGCTTCGTCTTCACCGCGCCTCTGGGCCCCATAGAGCTCGACGAACTGCGCTGGTACCTGGAGGAGTACGCCCTGTGGCCGACCGGCGTGTTCCAGGAGCGGGCCGAGCGCATCGAGGCCCAATTGCCGCAGTGGGGACAGGCGCTGTATCAGGCAGCCCTGGGAGTCGAGTCTGCTGGCGAGGTCTTCACGGCTTGGCGGCAGGCCGGCGATGGCGCTGAGCGGCTGTTCTCTGTATTTGTGGACAGCGAACTGCCGAAAGGTAGCCGTGAGGAGGACGTGAAAGCCGCACGGGAAGCCGCCAGCGACCTGCTGACCCTGCCCTGGGAACTGCTCCACGACGATCGCGGCTACCTGTTCCGGGGCAAGGACGCTGTTCGCGTCCGCCGCCGGCTGCCCAATCGCCGGCCCCAGCCCGTCCGGCTGACGGAGCTGCCCATCCGCATCCTGCTGGTCAGCCCGAGGCCTGAGGCCGACCACACCCGCTACTTCGATCACCGCAGCAGTGGACTGCCGCTGGTGGAGGCGGTGGAAAACCTGGGGGAGCTGGTGGAGCTCACTGTCCTCACGCCGCCCACCTTCCCCGCCCTGGAGGAGGCCCTGCGGCGCGCCGATGAAGCCAGCGAACCCTTCGACGTGGTCCACTTCGACGGCCACGGGGTGTACGACCGCAAGCTGGGCCTGGGGGCGCTGTGCTTCGAGGACCCCAGGGACACCCACAAGCTAGAGCGGCGGGGGATGCAACTGGTCCACGCCGAGAAGCTGGCCGAGGTGATCCGCGGCTACCGCATCCCGCTGGTGTTCCTGGACGCCTGCCAGACCGCTCACGTCGAGGAGGACCCCACGGCCTCCGTGGCTGCCAGGCTGCTGGACGAGGGCGTGACCTCGGTGGTGGCCATGAGCCACAGCGTGCTGGTGGAGACGGCCCGCCGCTTCGTCCAGGCCTTCTACGCCGAGCTGGCGCGGGGAGCGCCGGTGGGAAAGGCCATGCTGGCCGGCCAGCTCACCCTGAGCGGCGATACCTACCGAGGCGCGGTCATGGGCGCTGGCGAGCTGCACCTGCACGACTGGTTCGTGCCGGTGCTGTACCAGGAGGAGCGGGACCCGCAGTTGATCACCACGCTGCCGCCGCAGACCGTCCAGCGGCTCCAGGCGCGGCAGCGCCGGCTGAGCCTGGGCGACCTGCCTGAGCCGCCGCCCCACACCTTCATCGGGCGCAGCCGGGAGCTCCTGGCCCTGGAGCGGCTACTGCACGCGGAACCATACGCCGTGGTGCGCGGGCCGGGGGGCATCGGCAAGACCACCCTGGCCGTGGAGCTGGCCCGCTGGCTGGTGCGCAGCGGCCGCTTCCGGCGCGCCGCCTTCGCCAGCCTGGAGACCTACACCGACGCCCGTGGCGTGCTGGACACCCTGGGCCGGCAACTGCTGCCCGACGGCGACCGCTACTCCGTGGCCCAGTACCCCAGCCTGGAGAAGGCGCTGCAGCCCGTGCAGCGCGCCCTGGCCGACCAGCCCACGCTCATCGTGCTGGACAACTTGGAGAGCGTGCTGCCCGACGCGGAGGGCCAGGTGCCGCCCGGCGCCACCCTGGTGGACGAGCTGTTCGATCTGTGCCAGGCCCTGCTGGGCGCCCACGGGGCCACGCGCCTGCTGTTCACCTCCCGCGAGCGCCTGCCGTCCCCCTTCGACGATGGCCGGATCCCGCCTCTAGGCGCGTTGACGCGGGACGACGCCGTGAAACTGGTGGAGCAGGTGATGGCCCAGGAGGGCTGGGAGCCGCCACCGTCCGACCCCGGCGCCACCCCCCAGGAGATCACCGACCTGGTGGAGGCGGTGAACCGCCACCCCAGGGCGCTGGTGCTGCTGGCGCGGGAGGTAGCGCGGCGAGGTGTGCGTGCCACCACCGAGAACCTGCACGGCCTGATGCGCGACCTGCACCAGCGGCACCCCGACGACCGGGAGCGGTCCCTGTTCGCCAGCGTGGAGCTCTCCCTGCGCCGGCTGTCAACGGATGTGCGAGAACGGATAAACGGATTGAGTGTGTTTCAGGGCGGAGCAAACATAGCGGTGTTGGCGTTGATGTTGGATGGGGACGCGGATGCGGCTGGGAACATGGCCACAGCGTTGATTGACGTGGGGCTGGGTGAGGACATGGGGTACGGGCACCTGCGGCTGGACCCGGCCCTGCCGGCCTACCTGCTGAGGGAGTTGGACGAGGCGGAACGGGACGCGCTGCGGGCGCGCTGGGGCCAGGCGATGACGGAACTGACGGGTTTCCTGTACCAACAGCAGGCCAAGGACACCCAACTCGCCGCACGGCTGACGCTGCTGGAGCTGCCCAACCTGCTGCGTATGCTGGCCTGGGCCCAGGAGAACCTGTCCACCGAGCAGGTGGTGGAGCTGGCGGGCAGCGTCGAAGCGCTACTCGAATACCTGGGCCGGGCCCAGGCCCTGGCCCAGGCGACCCGGGTGCGGGAGGGGGCGGCCCAGGCCCTGGGCGAGTGGAGCCACGCCCGATTCCTGGCCGAGAGCGCCAACATTGACCGGCTGCTGGAGGGCGGCGACCTGCCAGGTGCCCACGCCGCCGCCGAGGCACTCCTGCAGCGCTGTCTGGCCGGCGGGGAGGGCGCCTATTCCGAGGCGGCGTACGGCATCGCCATGGCACATTGGAGGCTTGGGAGGGTGTTGCGATTCATGGGCGCGGCCGAAGCGGCGCTGGAGCCCCTGGCCGAGGCGCAGCGGCGTTTCCAACGCCTGGCCGACGCCGGGGATACCAGCGCCACGCGCATGGCTTCCGTGGCCATCGTTGACAGTGCGGACTGCCTAATGCTCTTGGGCCGGCTGGATGAGGCGGCGGCCGGTTACGAAGAAGCAATCGGGTGGGCCGAGGAACTCGATGATCGGAGACAGGTCGCTGTTATCACATTCCAACTCGGCATGGTCCGCATGCAGCAGGGACGCTACGACGAGGCGCTGGCCATCTACGCTGAAGCCGGCGACATCTTCGAGAGCCTGGGCGAGCCCCGCACCGTCGCCACGGCATGGCATCAGATGGGCATGGTGCACCGGCAGGCCGGCCAGTACGACCAGGCCGAGCGGGCCTACCGCCAGTCGCTGGCGATCTGGGTGCAGGTGAAAGACCGGGCCCGCGAGGCCAGCACACTGGGTGAACTGGGCAATCTCTACGGTGACACGGGGCGGTTGGAGGAGTCGGTGACCTTCCTGCGCCAAGCGGCGGATATGTACGTCGGACTGCAAGATCTGAGCAATGAAGGGAGAGCCCGCTACAACTTGGCCGTTGACCTCATCAAGCTGGGGCAGTACGACGAGGCGCGCCGCGAGCTGGAGCGGGCCATTGCGTGCAAAGAGCCCTTCGGCCACGCCGCCACACCCTGGACAACGTGGGCGCTGCTGCACAACCTGGAGCAGGCCGCCGGCGACCCCCAGGCCGCAGCCCAGGCCCGCCAGCAAGCCGTGCAGACCTACCTGGCCTACCGCCGCGCAGGTGGGCGGAGTCTCAACACCTACGCGCAGCTCTACGGCTTCGTTGCCCAGGCGATCCAGCGAGGCAACATTGCCGAGGCGCAGCAGGACCTTGCTCAGAGCCTCGATGCCGGAGAAGTTCCATCGCGACTCCAGATCGTGATTCCCAAATTGCAAGCTATCTTGGACGGCGTCTGTGACCGCGCGCCCGCCGCCGATCCAGATTTGAACTGGTACGACGCCGCAGAACTGCAGCTCCTGCTGGAGGCCCTGGGGTCGTGAGGAGATGGATTCCCCAACTTGTTGGGGGCGTGGCGCCACAAACCCGAACAAGTTCGGGACTCCGGTGAATAGGACGGACCCCAACCTGGACTACGCGCGTCAGCTAAGACGACAGCCGGCGGGAAAACGGTCGCTGGCCGGTCCTGCCGTGGCATGAAGTGCCACGGCTACGAAGCCACCATCCCGTAAACGGGATTCTTGAGCCTGATTCATCAGGCGGGAGCTCTGTAGTGTGGCCCCGGCAAGCTCAGGACATGCTTCGGGGCTGGGGTTTTAGCCCGTAGGGCTTGGTTCTTTCAGCCCTGAGCTTCAGCTCAGGGCGATGCTGCTGGGCGCATTGCGAAAAGGTTGGATGGCGATTGAAATCGCACCTGTGAGGGCACGTTGTGCCGGGCGACCACCTACGTGGTCGCAGAAATCGTCCACGCAGGCTTCGTCGTGAGCTGCATGGTGAGCCTGTCGAACCATCAGCCGAACGGTGGACGACCGGCGCATTCGCGCCCTCCAGAGGCGGTTTCAACCGCTTCTTTCAAGGGAGTCAATCATGTTGCCGAAACGAGTCGCAGCAATTTGGGGCCCTCTGGCCATGGGCCTGATTGTGCTGGCGCTGGCGGCGGCTTCTGGAACCAGCCTGGCTTCGCAACGACCCACCGCCACCGTCTCCGAACCCGCCGCTGTGTCCAGCTCCATTACCGTCTCCGGCACGGTCACCGGCCCTGATGGCCCGGTGGCCGGGGCGACGATGTATTACCTCAGCCCCTGCAACCAGGAATTCGGCAACACCGTGGAGACGGATGCCAGCGGCCACTACACCCTCACCCTGGGGGAGCCAGCCGAGGTGTGCATCACCGCCGTCCCGCCGTTGCCCACCAAGCTGGCCCAGGCTCCGCGTCGCCTCACCATCACCCAGGACACCAGCGGGGTGGACTTCGCCGTGGAACCCGGCCGCCTGCTCAGCGGGCGCGTGGTGGACCAGAACGGCCGTCCTGCCCCCGTGCCCAGGCCCGGCCACATCCCCCCCAAGCTGGACGTGAGGCTGTATGACTACTGGGATGGAGAGGAGTGGCGACGCTGGTGGCTGGTGTTCAACGAGTTCTCCGAGTTCACCCTGTTCCTGCCCCCCGGCCAGTATTTCATGACCGGCTTCGACCCCTTTCCTACAGTTGACTTGCGAGATGGTGACGTGTCCTTCTGGGAAGTGGTGGCCGATGTCCCACCGCAGAACCAGGCCCTACCCCGCAACGTCACCTACGACGAGCCACCACCGCTGGCCGACCTCATCACCATTTCGCCGCCGGACGAGTCAGGCCAGGTGCACGTCACCGGCGCGCCCGGCGCCGTGCCCGCAGACGCGCCTGACATTCGCCTGGTCAACCTCTTCACTGGCGACTTCGCCAACGTCCCCGTCGCCTCCGACGGCAGCTTCGAGGCCGACATCCACGCCCCCTACGGCTCGGCCCTGCACCTGCGCTACGGCTACTGGAGCGAGTTCTACTGGGCCGAGGCCACCGGCACCACCCTGTGGGTCTATCCGCCCTCCTCCTGTCTCCCCTCCCTACCAGGGGGGGGATGGGGGGGGGTAGAGAACGGCATCCCGTACTACTTGACCGGCCGGGCGGGCAACGGCGGGTGGTGGACCGGCACTGGTTCGATTACTACCACTTTCACTACTGGAGACGTTCTCTCGACTACCCTGGCCGTGACCATCGCCTCGCCAGCTATTGACGAGCGCTTCGACAGCGGCGACATTTGGCTGCGCGCCGTTCTCAACCTGGAGCCGTTCTTCGACGCCGACGGTTGGCCCCGCCAGCGGGTGAACCGGGGCATGTCCACCCTGGTGGCCCCCACCGGCGTGCCTGTTGAAAACAATCCCCTGTGGCGATACGCAGGCTACACTCCGCTGACCATCCAGGATCAGGTGCAGTTGACGGCGGCGCACCGCGTAAGCCACACCCTGCACGTCACCTTCGATCTCAGCGGCATCATCCCCGCCGATCTTCCTGCGGGGCATTACCGTCCTGCACTCTACCTGCGGATGGACGAGGTGGGCGGGGACCCGTTCCAGGGAGGGCTATTCAACACCTCACTGCTGTCCGTCCCGGAGGGGGAGGCTCCCCCACGGCTGGAGGTGACCTTCGCCGAGAACTTCGGAGCCTACTATCTGCCGATGATCCGCGTGGGAGAACCGGCCCCGCCGAAATTGATCTGGCACTTGCTGACCAACACTTTCAGCAACGGCCAGCGAGGTGTGACGGCGCGGGAGGACCAGGGCCACTTCGCTCTTTCCACCCGCATCGCTTACCAGACCGATCACCTGATCGTGCCCCGCCTGGAGGAGCACAGTCGCCTGCCCATCACCTACCGGCTGGAGCCCTTCCTGCCCACCATCTCCTGGTCCATTGCCCCCGAGCCGATACCGCCCATGATCCCCTTCGCCTTCCCCTCTGGCCAGCTCCAGGTGACGGTGCAGCGGCCAGACGGCGCGGTGGATGACCTGGGCGCCGCCCCCTTCCTCCAGGCCCGGCACGGGATGCCTGAGCCTCGCTATCAGTATTACATCGGCTCCGACCGCACCTTGCAGCGGCTGTACGAGGTCACCACCCTCTCTCCCCAATTCGAGTACCAATTTCCCCTCTATGGCCGCTACCTGATCACCATGACCGGCACTGTTGACGACATCTGGGGCAACACTTACCAGGGCGGCGGCGCCTACGAGGTGTAC
The DNA here is from genome assembly GCA_964625745.1 of uncultured Anaerolineae bacterium. Classification (GTDB taxonomy): domain Bacteria; phylum Chloroflexota; class Anaerolineae; order VGOG01; family VGOG01; genus CAZVCJ01. The sequence continues at coordinate 80,934 of CAZVCJ010000001.1, forward strand.
GTGGCTGAGCCTTTGGACCTGGAGGGCGTCTTCTCCGGCACCCCCTTCGAGGCAGGCGACGCCCTCTCGCCCGCCGTTGTAGTCCAGCCCGCCGTCCCCGCCGCCGTCACCGTCGAGTTCAACCTCTACCCCAACTCCGACCCCGCTCAGGCCATCACCCACACAGTGGCCGGCCAAGCCAACCACTTCGGCTACTTCAGCCCGGGCGAATCGGCGAATCAACGAATCAGCGGGTCAGCAGGAGTGTCCATCCGCTCATTCGCTCATTCGCTCATTCTTAGCCATCCCGGCGAATACTGCCTGGACATCACCGCCCAGTACTGGGACCAAAACGGCGTCCTGTGGATGGGCAGCACGCGGGGGGCTGGGGTGGTGGAGACGCCGGACAGCTCCCTCGTGGCCCACGGCCAGCGGGGTGTCACCAAATTGATGGACAATCGCCCTCAGTGGTTCTTCTTGTCGCAGATCCATCCTGAGGGCCAGAAGGAAAACGCCCCGGATGTTCCGGAGGACCAGGCGGTAATGGTCCTCTACCCTTACCAGTACGGGGATGTCCTGTGGGTGGCAGATTTCAATAACTCCATCATCGGGGAAGTTACTGTGCAGGACACCGAAGGCTCTTTCGCTGACCTGGTGCTCTCGCGGGCCTGGCAGGGCGAGAACCCAAGCAATCACTTCCCTGGGCTGGAAATCCCAGAGCGAGTGGCGGTGGGCGAGATCCCGATGTTCAACACCACGCCCACCGGGCTAGACCCAGCCCTGTTTCCTGAGTCGGTGGACCAGTGGGGCTACTTCTACCTCTTGGCTCAGCGGCCGGGCATCTCCGTGCGGGGCTACGTCGGCCAGGCGTGGTTCTATCGTACCTACTGGTCCACCGACTACAAGTACGACCGCCAGTTCGGCCACGGCCGCCAGGGAGACCTGGAAAATGACGTCAAGCTCCAGTTCGGGGGCGGGGTGGTTCGGCTGCCTGGTGACGACGGCGGAAGACCTCGCCACGAGTACCTGGGCTACGCCTCGACCGAGATCCTGATCCGGCCGGGCACGGAGGAGGGCAATCGTTGCTTTCCGCCTTTCCAGGGTGCAGCCGGCGGTCCCGACGGCGGGCCACTGCTGACCCTGAAGGGAGAAGACGTCAACCTGTTCATCACTCCGACGGGCACCCAGCCGGGCACGGTGCTGGAGGTGGGCGACACCTTCTCATTCTCCGGCGTGATGTGGCCCAACCTGGCCAGCAAGGTCTGGATCACCGCCACCGCTCCCGGCGGCGCCCTGCACCTCATCCAGGGGCAGGCCAACAAGTATGGCTACTTCTATAACCCTGACGGTGACTTCGTGGTAGACGAGCCGGGCCGCTGGGCGGTGGACGTGCGCCTGGTGCACGACGGCTACACCTCGGCCGGCAACGTCGTCCCGCCCTATCCCACCGGCAACCTGTTAGGCTCGCGCGATGGGCGGTTCTACGTGTACGTGGTGGAGAAGGATATGCCGCTCTTGAGCCTCGACGTGCCCAGTGACCAATTCTTGAGCGGGCCGGTACCGGTGGTGTTCAGCGGCGCGATTCCCTCTGGCTGGCAGAACGTCACCGGCGCCTTCACCGTTGTCATGTCCGGCTACATCCTGGAGGAAGGGGAACTGACCATTGAGGGGGATACCCCTTCGACAGCCCTTCGACAGAGCTCAGGACAAGGCTCAGGGCAGCGGTTCAGCTACACTTTCGACCCGCTGCGCCTGCACCGGGACTTCCCCAACCTGGACGTGGTCGAGCCTGAGGGAAGCGCGTCTCTGGCCGACACTTTCACCTTCTCCTTCCTGCTGTCGGGGCAGGATGGCAATGGACAGTCCCACCACCGGGCTCGCGTTGTGACGCTGCAGGGACAACGATTGATGGCCCTATCATTGGAATCGCAACCCGGACGCCAGGTGTACCTGCCGCTTGTCCTGAGGTGACTCGAAGGGCTCGTCCTGAGGTAACTCGAAGGGCTCGTCCTGAGGTAACTCGAAGGGCTCGTCCTGAGGTAACTCGAA
>CAZVCJ010000001.1:83061-107550 GCA_964625745.1 uncultured Anaerolineae bacterium
AAGGGCTCGTCCTGAGGTAACTCGAAGGGCTCGTCCTGAGGTAACTCGAAGGGCTTGTCCTGAGGTAACTCGAAGGGCTTATCCTGAAGCGAAAGGGGTTATCGGTCATGTTACAGAAACGAATTATCTGGGGCATTGGTCTGCTTGTTCTGACGCTGGCGGTCGCCTGTGGCGTCAGCCTGGCGTCACAACAACCCACTGCCATCGTCTCCGAACCTCCAGCCATTTCTGGCTCTGCCACCATCTCCGTCTCCGGCACCATCACTGGACCCAGCGGCCCCGTGCCCGATGTCTGGATCGGTGTCGGCTCACCCCAGGATTGGCAGGAGGACACCACGGACGCCAACGGTTTCTACAGCGTGAGCATTGAGACCGATGGTGAGCTCCGGTTTCACGTCCGCCCGCAGGTGTCCACCCGCCTGCACCTTGTAAATTTTCGCATGGATGGCATCACCACCAGCTTCACGCGAGATATCGTCCTCACCTACGGTAACCTGATCAGGCTACAGTTGATCGGCAGTGACGGCAGTCCGCTCTTCGGCGGCGTCTGGCTCGAGGCACAGCCGATGATCCGGCGACCCGACCCTCAACGCGAATGGTACGGCGTCGAGTGGTCAGATGAGGGTCAGTACTACCAAAGCGTACTTCCACCCGACGTCTACTATGTGACAGTTCATTATGAGGTTCCTGCCGGGTACTATCCCACTACCCAGGTTTTTGACCTGCGCACCGCCGACCAGAGCACAATCATGGTCCTCGACACTACCCTTGTCAATCCCATTCCATACGACCCGCCAGATGCTGCGAAGATCACCATCGGCCCACCCGATGACCTGGGCCAGACCATCGTCACCGGCACATCCGGCGCGGTCCTGCCACTGGCCCACGTGCTGTTGGTCAACCTGAACTCCAGCCACCAGGCCCGTGCTGTATCTGAGGCCGATGGAAGCTTCACGGCCCGCATCTACGCGCCCCCCGGTTCGGCGATCATGGTCAAGCACGGCCCGGATGGCTGGGGCTTGGGGCGTTGGAACGACCTGGAAGTTGGCATCTCCGAGGGCGTCAACCCCTTCCCCGGCACCATCATCAACGTGCCCCACACCCACGTCGGCGGCGACTATGAGCTGCCCTTCGCTGCGGCTGGGGCCATAGACTTCTTCACGGACGACCCCGCCAACACTCGCAATTACGTCAGCTCGGCCTGGGCCATCACCGGCACCATCGGCCCGGTCATCGTCGAGGGGGAGTGGACGCGGGTGCTGACCGGCACCTACGACAGCCAGGGAGTGCCGGGCCTCTACCTGGGCGGCCTCAACTGGACCCACCCCGCCCTGGGCGATCTGGACGACGACGGCGATTTAGACTTGCTGGTAGGTGAACGCTCCGGTCACCTGGTGTTGTATCGTAACCAGGGCAGTGCCACCTCGCCCGATTGGCAGTTTGAGGCGGCCGATTATGCGGATGTGGCCACCGACGACTGGGCTTATCCGGCCCTGGCCGACGTGACGGGCGACGGTGTGCCCGATCTGTTCGTCGGCGCAGGCCACGGTACAGTATCCATCCGCTATAGTGACGGCACCCCCGACGTCACCCTGACTGCTGGGAATGGCGCCGCTCCCGCCCTGGCCGATCTCGACAATGACGGCGACCTGGATTTGCTGGTCGGGCACGCAGGCGGCACGCTCTACCATTTCAAAAACACCGGCACGCCCACCAACCCGGTCTGGACGCAGCAGACCAGCAGCTACGGCAACATCAGCGAGGAAGGTGAGGGGCTTCAACCAGCCTTCGTGGATCTCGACGGCGATACCGATCTCGACCTGCTGGTGGGGCTGTGCGGGCAATTGGTCTGGTATGAGCGGGGTGGCACACCTGTGAACCCCACCTGGACGCGCCACGCTGCTGACCCCATTGGCTACGGCGGCGGCAGTTGCGGCACCAGCCCCGGCGTGGGCGACTGGGACGGTGACGGCGACGCTGATCTGGTCACTGGCGAGCATTGGGGAGTGCTGCGCTTTTTCCGCCACGGCATTTCCACCCTCACCCCAACCCTCTCCCTGGAAGGGAGAGGCTGGGGGAGGGTGGATGCCCACCTCACCGAACCATCTTCCTGGAGCGAACAGGCCTTCCCCTTCGACCTTGGAGGCGACAGCGCATCCGCCCTGGCGGATTGGGACGGGGAGAGCGATTTGGTCATGGCGGAGTACTGGGGAGTGCTGCGCTTTTTCCGCCACGGCATTTCCACCCTCACCCCAACCCTCTCCCTGGAAGGGAGAGGGAGCTTTCTCCCCTCCCTTCCAGGGAGGGGCTGGGGGAGGGTGGATGCCCACCTCACCGAACCATCTTCTTGGAGCGAACAGGCCTTCCCCTTCCCCTTCGACCTGGCGGGCGACACCGCCCCCGCCCTGGCGGATTGGGACGGGGAGAGCGATTTGGTCATGGCGGAGTACTGGGGAGTGCTGCGCTTTTTCCGCCACGGCATTTCCACCCTCACCCCAACCCTCTCCCTGGAAGGGAGAGGGAGCTTTCTCCCCTCCCTTCCAGGGAGGGGCTGGGGGAGGGTGGATGCCCACCTCACCGAGCCATCTTCCTGGAGCGAACAGGCCTTCCTGTTCCCCTTCGACCTGGCGGGCGACACCGCCCCTGCCCTGGCGGATTGGGACGACGACGGCGACCTGGATTTGCTGCTGGGTCAGGTCTGGGGCAACGTCCATCAATACACCAACGTCGGCGACAACACCAACCCCGACTGGCGGCCCGACGGCGTTCTACTCACGCTGCCTTGGACCAATCACCCTCACGCCTTCCCCACCTTCGCCGACGTTGACGGCGACAACGACTACGACCTGTTCATCGGTGAGGGTGGCTGGCAGGGAGTCGGCGCGGGTGGCAACATCCACTACTACCGCAACGATGGCGCAGCCGACACCCCCAACTGGACCCAGGTCACCGACCGCTTCCTGGCCCTGGACGTGGGAGGCTGGAGCACGCCCGTCTTCGTGGACATTGACGCCGACAGCGACCTGGACCTGTTCATCGGCGACGAAGGGGGCACGCTGACTTTCGTGGAGAACACAGGCACGCCCACTGCGCCGGACTGGGCCGCGCCTGTGCAGCCCTACGCCGATCTACACCTGGGCGAGTACAGCGCCCCCGCCTTCTTTGACGTGGATCAAGATGGCGACCTGGACATGCTGGTGGGCCTGGAAAGCGGCTCGCTGGCCTACGTCCGCAACACGGGCGCGGCGGATAGTCCCAGTTGGGAACTCGTCACCACCGCGTATCCCGGCATTGATGTCGGCCACCATGCCACCCCTACGGTCGCCGACGGGGCGCTGCTCATCGGCGACGGCGACGGCGGCCTCAACGTCTATCTCTACGACGGGCCGGGCACGCCTCCAGCGATAGGCACGGCTTACGCCCCCGGCGATACGTTCCAGGTCGAGGGCACGATCCGCCTGTACAGCCCGGCCATCACCACGACCACCGACGTGGAAGCGATCTCGGTACAAGGCGGATTGTCTCTGGCGATGCTGTTCGACCAGGACGGCCAACCTCTGGCTGCGGAGAACTACTTCATGTCCACCTTGCTCACCCCCAGTGGCTTCCCCATCCAACGCCCGGGGCGCCCTGGCGTAGGGTTGGAAAGCCGCTTCGACGTCACCAACCTCCACTACGACGGTGGCCACGTCATTGAAGGTGACCTGAACGCTTCCGGTCGCCTGCCAGAGGGCGTGTTGCCCGGTATCTACCGCCCCGCCTTCTGGCTCGACTTCAGCGGCGTGCCCACCAGCACTAACTGGCTGGCGGCCAACGTGACCCAATACACTTTCAACGCCCACGAGGCCCTGCTGCCGCCTATCACTGTTGGCACTGTTGACCCGCCGCGTCTCATCTGGCGGCTGCTGATGGATGATTTTGTGCAGGGCACGCGGGGCGCTGGCGCGCGGGAAGATCGGGGAACCTTCGAGTTGGCTTCCCAGATCGTCTCCCAGGGCGCGCCTTACTACACGCCGCCGGTGGACGTGCGCAGCGGCCAGCCCATCATCTACCGCCTGGAGCCGTTCCTGCCCATGATCTCCTTCACCGACCGGCGCATGCCCGCCCCCCCACTGCTCCCCTTCGAGCTGCCTGGTGGCCAACTCAGTGTCCAGATCCAACAGCCCGACGGTACGGTACGCGTCCTGGGCAGCGAGGCCTTTGCCCAGTCCTTCAACCGCACCAGGACCACCCGCGCCGGCAACGATCTCAACAGCGGCACCGTCCAACTGGAGGACGTGTACTCGCTGAAAGCGGCCTCCGACCGGTTTCGGGTGACCTTCGACCAATACGGCCATCACGTCATCACCATGACCGGCACTGTCAGCGATATCTGGGGCAACACCTACGCCGGTGGCGGCACCTACGACCTGTGGATCGCTCACCCGCTGGACATTGACCCCGGCGTGCTGCCCGGCACCCCTCTGGCCGTGGGCGACGCTTTCAATCCGACCATGCAATTCTACCCCCGCGTCCCCGCCGACGTAACCCTCACCCTCACTCTCTACCCTGACTCCGATCCAGCCCAGGCCATCACCCACACCATCAGCGGGCACGCCAACGACTACGGCTACTTCAGCCTCCCCAATGCCCAATACCCAATATCCCTCACCCACCCGGGCGAATACCGCGTAGACCTGACCGCTATCTACACCGACCCCGACGGCACCCTCTACATGGGCGCCATGACCTGGGGCGGCGTGGTCATGACCCCGGAAAACGAGGCTTATCTAATCGCCCACGGCCGGCGCGGTTTGGACAGCCTCCCCTACATCCCCAACCACTGGTTTGTCAACAGCCGAGACTTGAACATCCCCAATGGGGCCATCTCGCACAGTTTCAATCCCTACTTCAACGGGGACATCTACTGGAGCCGAATGAGCGATGGCCCCTATGGGGGCGACTCGCTCCTCCTGGGAGCCAGCGTGCAGGATACGGTGGGCGTCATTGAAGCCGCCGTTCGCGCCCGGGCAGAGCGCCAGGAACTGCCCCTGAGCTCCCCCGGCAGCCTCAGCGAGCGATTCGACGCGGGCGAGATTCCGCTGTTCACCAGCACCCGTTCGGGGCGGCCGGTACAAATGATGCCCGAAGACGCGGATCAGATCGCCTACAGCTACCGTTACTCTCAGCGGCCCGGCGTGCGCGTGCGCGAGGTGGTGGCCGAGGACGGCCAGACCGGCGGCTATTGGCGGCTCGATACCCTGTACGACGATCAATTGGGCGTCGGCGTGCTGGGAGACCAGCCCAACGACTTCAAGTTCCAGTACGTCGGCGCGGTCTATCGTGACCTGGACAGCGGGCACAACGAGTACCTGGGCCAGGGTACGGGGTGGATCTTTATTCCCGATGACGATCCGACCGGCAGCCGGGTGATGCCGCCCTTCGCTGGTCCCGGCAACGGCGGCTGGACCACCGAAGGCGGGCCGATCCTCACTCTCAAAGGTGAGGACATCCACATCTTCATCCTGCCCACCGGTGTCCGTCCCGGCGCCGTACTCGAAGTGGGCGATACATTCCACTTCGCTGGCCACATCATGCCCACCCTCGACAGCCAGGTGGCGGTGACAGTCACTGCGCCCAGCGGGGCTCAACACCTCGTTGGCGGGCAGGCCAATCGCGTGGGTTACTTCTACGACCCGGATGATGACTTTGTGGTGGATGAGCCAGGGCTGTGGTCGGTGGACGTGCGGGTCTGGCACGATGGGCAAATCGGAAGCGGCCAGGAGGTATACTGTGATCCAAACAACCCCTTCGATCCATCACTTCCCTGCCCCTCCGGCGACGTGATGGGCAGCGAGGGTGGCCGCTACTGGTTCTACGTCGTACCTGGGGACGCCCCGCGTTTGGACGTGTCCTCGCCATCGCCGGGCTTCCTATCCTTTGGCGAAGAGGTCACTCCCATCACCATCGCCGGAGAAGTGCCCGCTGGCCTGAGTGGGGCCACGGTGGACTACACCATCAGTATGCCTGGCTACATCCTGGAGCACGGGCAGGTGACGCCCAGTGGTGGCACGTATCAGATCACTTTCGACCCGGTCACGCTCTACAACGATTTCCCCAACCTGGACCTCGTGGGGCGAGACGATGGGAGCCCGGGCCTGGCTGACACCTTCGCCATCGGCCTGCTGCTGCGGGGGCAAAGTGGCGGCAGCGTGGACTATCGCGCGAACACGATCACTGTCCAGGGCGAGCAGGTGTTCGTTAGAGAGGCCCTGCCCGACTTATCTAACAGAGTCTACCTGCCGTTGATCTTGAAAGGAGGCTGAACGATATGAAAACTCGACGTTGGATTGTATTGCTCGTCACTTTAGCGCTGGCTTTGATCGGACTGGGGTTGCTGCTGAGCGGTGTGTCTGCTGATCCCTCTGGCACCGTCAGCGGCGTGGTCGTGGACGCCGACGGCCCGGTCGTCGAGGCCGTAGTGCGCCAGCAGACCACAGCCAACAGCACCACCAGTGCCGCCGACGGCAGCTTCACCCTGGGCGGCCTGACCGAAGGGATCTCCGTCACCATCACTGCCTGGCAGGGGGGCTATTACCCAGGCGGAGTGGAAGTCGTCCCGCCTCAAACGGGAGTGACTATCACCATCAGGCATCATCCTGCCGGAGACGACCCGACCTACGAGTGGATCACCTCCATGGCTGATCCGGAGGAGCCTGTCGCCTGCGAGCACTGCATGGTGGCCTTCCCGCAGTGGGTGAACAACGCCCACGCGCAGTCGGGCGTCAACGCGCGCTTCTTCTCGATGTACAACGGCACCAACCTCAGCGGCACGGCCACCGTTACCCCTGGCTACAAGCTCGACTTCCCCGGCACGGCCGGCAACTGCGCTACCTGCCACGCGCCCGGAGCAGCGACCGACGACGAGCCTTTTATCACCGACGTGAACGAACTGGCGGGGGTCGAGACAGAAGGAGTTTTCTGCGACTTCTGCCACAAGATCGGATACGCCTATCTGAACCCGGCCACGGGCCTGCCCTATCCCAACGCGCCGGGGATCCTGTCTTTTCGCCTGTACCGTCCTCCCCCCGATACGCACATGTTCTTCGGCCCCTTCGACGACGTCACCCGGCGGGTCAGTTATCTCGAATTGGAGAAGAAGAGCCAGTTCTGCGCCCCCTGCCACCAGTTCAGCTTCTGGGGCACGCCGATCTACGAATCGTTTAGAGAGTGGCTGGAGAGCCCCTACCCGGCCATGGGCATCGAATGTCAGACCTGCCACATGAAGCCTACCGGCGTGGACTACTTCGTCTTCCCGGAGAAGGGCGGATTGATTCGCGACCCACAAACCATTGCCTCGCACCTCCAGCCCGGCGCGGCCAATGTGGAGTTATTGCAGAACACGGTCAGTATGACCCTCTCGGCCCGGCAGGTGGCGGATAACTTGCGAGCTTCTGTGACCATCACCAACACCGACGCCGGCCACCACGTGCCCACCGACTTCCCGGCCCGCAACATGATCCTGCTGGTGCGGGCCACGGATGACCAGGGGCGGGAGCTGGTGCAGGTGGCGGGTCCAACAGTGCCCGATTGGGGCGGCGTCGGCCCTGACCCCGACGACTACGCCGGCTGGCCCGGCAAGGGCTACGCCAAGGTGTTGAGGGACGTAGTGAGCGGGGAAGCGCCCGTGGCCAGCTACTGGAAACAGGCGCTCATCCAGAGCGACAACCGCCTGGCCGCATTCGAGGCCGACACCACGACCTGCGACTTCCTCGTTCCCGAAGGAGGAGGCGACATTGAGGTGGAAGCCAGGCTCATCTTCCGCCGCGCCTTCAAGTCCCTGGCCGAAGCCAAAGGCTGGGAGGTGGAGGACATCGTCATGGAGACCGAGGTTGTGGCTATCTCCTTGAGATCAACACGCAAGGTCTATCTGCCCGCAGTCATGCGGAAAACCGAGTGATCTCGGTACACAGCTTTTCGGTTCTTGCCAAACGGGTTAAAGTCTGGTATACTACTGGACATTGGCGTTTTTGGCTCGTAGTGACGACTTCAGCGGGGCAAAAGCCACTGAAGTGGCAACTACGAACCTACATCGTGGGGGCAATCGAGCGGATTCCCCAAGATATGGGAGGGTCAAAAATTCGCCAGACTCCAGTATACTATTCGGGGGAGGGTAAGCATGGATGAAAAAGAAGCGGTAAAGAATTACGTCGAGGCGGAGGCCAAGGGCAAGGCCGGAGAGACGGTCTTGGCGGCCTCTTTCGACCCGCCCAACGACCCAATCGAAGCCAGGGTCTACAGGGTAGATTTCACGCCTGGCGAAGCCTGGTTGAGCAGAGCCCCAGAGTGGTGGTGGGTTGTGGTCAGCAAGTTGCCGATGAATCTCTACGATGGTGAGAAATTCACCGCCAATGAGGTCTACAGCTTCCACCTCGGGGTCATGTTGAGATTCGCGCACAACCAGGGTTATCCAGATATACCGGACTTCCTGCTAGGCTGGGAAAAAAGGAGTGGGGCCTTTGACTGAACGAGCTCTGCTGATCTGAGGAGTAACGAGGAACGAGTAATGAGTCACGAGTTTCCTCATTATTACTCGTTTCTCGTTACCCGTTTTTTACATAAGAGGGAGGATTCAAGATGGGAGAGAAGATCTTAGTGGCCGTTGCCTGGCCCTATTCATCGTCTTATGTCCACGTGGGCAACGTAGGTGGGGTATACCTGCCAGCGGACATTTTTGCCCGCTACCAGCGTCTGATAGGAAACGATGTCATCATGGTCTCTGGCTCGGACAGCCACGGCACGCCCATCACCGTCAGAGCTGACGAGGAGGGCGTCTCTCCCCGGGAGGTCTTCGAACGCTATCATCAGACTTTCCTGGGCGGGTTCATCAAGCTGGGCCTGGCCTATGATCTCTTTACCCACACGGACACCGAGAACCACCACCGGGTCGCTCAGGATATTTTCTTGACGCTCCTGGAGAACGGCTATCTCTTTCAGAGGACAACGGAGCAGCTTTATTGTGAGCACTGTCACAAGTTCCTGCCCGACCGCTACGTCTACGGCACCTGTCCCCACTGTGGCAGTGAAGACGCCCGCGGCGACCAGTGCGAGGCCTGTGGCCACCCTTTGGATGCCACCGAGCTCATTGACCCTGTCTGCAGGATCTGCGGTCACCATCCCGTGGTCCGCGAGACGGAGCATTTTTTCCTCGACCTCCCCGCTCTGAACGAGCGACTGCTGGAATGGGGGCAGGACAAAATCTACTGGCGGCCCAACGTCTACAATTTCACTATCAACTATCTTAAAGAGGGATTGCAAGGCCGACCTATCACCCGCGACATGGCATGGGGCATTCCTGTGCCAGTGGAGGGCTACGAGGATAAGACCATCTACGTCTGGTTCGAGGCCGTGATCGGCTACCTCTCGGCCAGCGTCGAGTGGGCCAGGATAACGGGACAGCCAGAGAAATGGAAGGAGTGGTGGTACGAGCCTGCCCGCAGTTACTACTTTATCGCCAAGGACAACATTCCCTTCCACAGCATCATCTGGCCGGCGATATTGATGGGAACCAAGCGGTTGTACGCTGAAGAAGGAGAACTGAACCTGCCCTACGACGTGCCCTCCAACGAGTTTCTGAACCTGGAGGGACGAAAGATATCCGGCAGCCGCAACTGGGCTGTCTGGCTGCCCGATTACCTGGAGCGCTACGACCCCGATCCGCTGCGCTACTACCTGACCGCCAACGCCCCTGAGGCTCGGGACACCGATTTCTCCTGGGCCGATTTCCTGCGTCGCAACAACGACGAGCTGGTGGCTACCTGGGGGAACCTGGCCAACCGGGTGCTGTCCTTCGCTTACAAAAACTTCGATAAGCAGGTGCCAGCGCCGGGCCAGTTGGACGAGGTGGACCAGGCCCTGCTGGACAAGGTAGAGTCCGCTTTCGAGCCTGTCGGCCAACTGTTGGATGGCTGCAAGCTCAAAGTGGCCCTGGGCGAGGTCATGGCCCTGGCTCACGAGGCCAACCGTTACCTCAACGAGAAATCCCCCTGGCTCCAGATCAAGGAGGATCGGGAAGCGGCGGCCACCACCATCTACATCGCCTTGCGAGTGATAGACTCGCTGAAGACTCTCTTCTACCCCTTCCTACCCTTCTCCTCCCAGGAATTGCACCATTTCCTGGGCTATGACGGGGACATCATGGGCCGACAGTACATCGAGACCCTCCAGGAGGAACACGGAACCCACCAGGCTCTCCGCTATGATGGAAACGGTCTGGAGTTGGAATGGGCCCCCAGCCAGTTGCCCGCTGGCCAGGCCTTGCGTAAGCCTGAGCCGCTGTTCAAGAAACTTGATGAAAGCATCGTGGAGGAGGAACTGGCGCGCCTGAGGGGATTGACGAGTGATGAGTGATGGGTAACGAGGAACAAGGAATGAGTAACGAGGAACAAGTTATAAGAAATGGGGAAACTCATTACTCATTACTCATTACTCATTACTTCTTTACAGTGCTCATCATCGCCACCTACCTGACCACAGGCATCCTCTACGCTGTCAACACGCCTCCCTGGCAGGTTCCCGATGAGCCGGCCCACTACAATTACATCAAGTACCTGGCCGAGAACTATCGCTTCCCCGTCCTCCAGATGGGCGACTATCCCCACCATTACCTGGAGGAGATCAAAGCCAGGCGCTTCCCTCCTGAGATGTCCATCGAGCCCCTCCGCTACGAGTTCCATCAGCCGCCCCTCTACTACGTCCTGGCCACTGCTGTCTACAAGCTCTTCGCCGGAAGACTCTTACCTCTCCGCCTGCTCTCTGTCCTGTTAGGCTGCTGTCTGCTGTGGGTAGCCTATCACATCGCCAAAGAGATCTTTCCCAAAGACGAGGCAGTGGCCCTCGGCACCACCGCCTTCGTCGCTTTCGTCCCCATGCACATCGCCATCACCGCGGCAGTGAACAACGACACCCTGGCGGAGTTGATCCTGGCGGTGATTCTGTGGATGCTGGTGAGGTATGTCAAATTGGTCGGATGGTCGGATGGTCGGATGGCCAGATGGTCGAAAGAGACACCTGACCACCTGACCACGCGACCAATGCGGGGGCGTGCCGAGGGGCTGGGGCGATTCGTCGGGCTGGGCGTGCTGATGGGTCTGGGGTTGCTGACCAAGATAACAACCCTGGTTGCCATTCCAGTGGCTTTGGTCGCAGTCGTAGTTAAAGAAGGCTGGCTGGAACAACGCGGCAAAACTCCTCCCCCTACGAGGGGGAGGCCTGTCCTGAGTGAAACCGAAGGACTGGGAGGGGGTGGATTCTGCGACACGGAAGGCCCACCCTCCCCTGTCCCCTCCCTCCGGGGGAGGGGAAACGCGCTACTTGCCGAACGCTTGCGCCGCTATCTGCTACCCGCTACCTGCTTCCTGCTCCCCGCGCTCCTCCTCACCTTGCCCTGGTTCCTTCGCAACGTCTCAGTCTACGGCGGCCTGGACATCCTGGGGCTGCAGAGGCACGACGCCATCGTGGTTGGCCAGCCTCGTACCGCGGAATGGCTGGCCCAGTTCGGCGCAACCAGATTCGCCCATGATTTCGTCCTCACTACCTTCAGGAGCTTCTGGGCTGTGTTCGGCTGGATGGGCATCCTGGTAGACCAGCGCATCTATTTGATCCTGGCCCTGCTTTGTGCTGTGGTGGGGCTGGGCCTGGTGCTCTTTGCCACGAATTACACGAATTTCACTAATTTATCCTCTCAAAAAAGGATGGCCCTTGGTCTCCTGGCGTTGTCGGCTTTCTTCACTTTGCTCTCCTACCTCTGGTACAACCTCACGTTCGTTCAGCACCAGGGACGCTATCTCTTCCCCGCTCTGATTCCCATTGGCCTGGCCGTCGCTTTGGGTCTGCGGGAGATATTAGCCAGGGACAACGTCAAAGTGGTAGCTCTCTTGTTCCTGGCAGGCACCCTGATCCTGGCAGCTAAAGGGCTAATCACCGGCGACTTCAACAGGTTGAGCATCTTATTGCTGGGTGGTGTGGCAGTGGCCTTCGGAATCAAAGCGCTCCTGTCTGAGAAATACGATGATCTGGTTTTCGCTTTGCCCTACCTGGGCCTGTTCGGACTGGACCTGATTTGCCTGTTCAAGTTCATTGTTCCCTACTTTCAATCATAAACTAATGGAGGGCTGAACATGAGCTTCTTGAAGAAGATAGCAGCCGCGCTATCACCCAAAGGTGCTGGAGAAGGAGAGGCGCTTTGGGTCTACGTGCGCTGTCATAGGTGCGGCGAGAAGATCAGAACTCGCGTTGACTTGAGCTACGATCTGACGCCTAACTACGACGATGAGGGTCGTGTCGCCAGCTACTTTTCGCGCAAGGTGCTGATCGGCAGTCGGAACTGCTTTGAGTCCATCGAGGTGGAGCTGACCTTCGATCTCCAACGCCGCGTGACCTCGCGAGAGATTGCTGGTGGCCAGTTTATTAGCAAGGAAGAGTACGAGGGGAGTGAGTAGCAAGGCAATGTCATCTGAAGTTCAAGTCGTTGCCACCTATTTTCAAAAGCCGGGGAGGGAGAATACGCAACGCACCCTCGACCTGGCGAAAAAACGGGCTGAGGAACTGGGGATCAATACCATTTTGGTGGCCAGCACTGGCGGGGAGACCGGGGTTAGAGCCTGCGAGGTCTTTCAGGGTTATGACGTGGTGGTGATTACCCACTCCACCGGCTTCAAAGAGCCCAACTACCAAGAACTGACCGACGAGAATCGGGCGGCCATCGAAGCCGCAGGTGGCACAATCCTGACCTGTCAGCACACCTTTGGTGGAGTGGGCCGAGCGGTCCGCAAGAAGTTAGGAACCTACGAGCTGGAAGAGATCATCGCCCACACTTTGCGCCTCTTCGGAGACGGCATGAAAGTGGCGGTGGAGATAGCACTTATGGCTGCCGATGCAGGGCTGGTGCGCACCGGTGAGCCTGCCATTGCTATCGGTGGCACAGGCAAGGGTGCCGACACAGCCGTGGTGCTCAAACCAGCCAGTGCTCAGGCTTTCTTTGACCTGCAAGTGCTCGAAATTCTATGCAAACCCAGGCTATCAAATGCGTGATATGTGAAACGTGAAACGTAAAGAGCAAGACGTGGTGGGTGATTCACGTTTCGCGTCTTTACGTTTTACGAAGTCATTTCTTCGTCGGCGAGTCTTGGATTCATGATGAGGATATTCGCTGACTACGGTTCTCTCAACCAAAGCGAGTGCTCGGCCTGCGGCCGCCAATCCCCCCTCATCGCCTCCATCTTGAGCGCCTGCGTGGATTGTGTTCGGGAGCGCCCCGAGGAGGTGTTGCCAAAAATCCAGAAGATGCAGGCCGAGACGCGGCTGGAGTTCGACCTGCCTACCGAGCCGCCGCACGATCCCCAGGGCGTGCATTGTCCTCTTTGCGCCAACGAGTGCAACATCCCGGCAGGGGAACGCGGCTTCTGTGGCCTCAGGGAGAACCGGGACGGGAAGCTGATCCATCTGGCGGGAACAGCCAGGAAAGGCATCCTGCACTGGTACTACGATCCCTTGCCCACCAACTGCGTGGCCGATTGGGTTTGTCCAGGGCACACCAGGTACGGCTACAAGAACCTGGCGGTGTTTTACGGAGCCTGCTCCCTCCCCACTTCTACATGCCCGACCTGCCCCGCACCTCGGTGCGCCACGCCGACGAGGCCGAGGCTGCCGCCCGCGCCGCCGGCCTGACCAACGTCCGCATCGGCAACCGCCACCTACTCTCGCGAGCGTATTGAGGTTGCCTGCATATCAGCTTGACGAACTCCCCGAAAAGCTGCAATATTAGCGGCAGCCCGATTTCTAGTCGTACTCCGCGGCGTTCTGAACAGGACGGAAATCGGCCCGAGGGCGGGCCTCCGAGTGACTTTGTTCAGTGCACTCGAGGTGGATTTGACATTTTGACCCTAATGTGGTACACTTTACCACAATTCAACACTACCAAAGACTGGGAACAGGACTAGTAAGCCTTCAGGCGAGGCCTCAGAGAGTCGGGAACACGGAAGTACGGAAGCGCGGAGGACACGGAAAGGCCATTAAGAATTCCGCAACCCCATGATTTCCGTGATGGTGCAAGCCCGGCGCCGGCGCGAAGGCCGAATGGACCTGGGAGTTGCAGGCCGAACGGAGTAGTCTCCAAGTAAGCCGAGCCGGAGTCGCCACCGTTATCAGGGCCGAGGGTATCGGACGGCATGGCTGCTGTCCCGTACCTGCAACGAGTGAGGCTGGCTCACAACCTATCCGCTGTCATGGCGGATTTTTTCGTTTCAGGGAGACAGCCTAACAAGGGTGGCACCACGGGTGCTTCTGGCTACAGAGCCCCCGTCCCTTAGCCGGGACGGGGGCTTTTTGTTTGGGAGGAGGTGATGGACTATGTGACGTGACGCTCATCGGGTAGATCTCATGACCACAGATACGAAAGGAGAAAAGGAGAATGAAGAAGAGCAGGACTTTCATCGTTATGTTGTTGTTGACTGCTTTGGTGGTGAGTGCGTGCGCGCCGGCTCCCACTCCCACCCCCACGCCCAAACCCAGGCCGACAGCCACTCCCCAACCCGTTCCCAAGGGTCCCATCAAAGTGGGGATGATGACGGTGATGACCGGCCCGGCCGCCTCGGTGGGCATGGAGCAGCGCAACTGGGCCAAGCTGGCTGTGGATCAGTTCAACGAAGCTGGCGGCATCCAGGGGATCAAAGTCGAGATGGTGGAAGGCGACACCGAGTTCGATCCGTCCAAGGCATTGCTGGTGGCGGAGCGGATGGCCGCCGATTCCACCATCTATGGCATCGTCGGCCCGGAGAGCAGCCAGAACTGCGCGGCCACTGCTGAGATCTTCGAGAAGGTCAGCCTGGCTTACATCAGCCCTTCGGGCACCGGCTCTGATCTTTCGGAGCAAGGCTACAAGGCTTTCTTCCGCGTGGTGCCCAGGGACGACGTGCAGGCTCCCGCTGATGCCATCTTCATGGCCAAGGACCTGGAAGCCAAGTCGGTGTACATCATTGACGACCAGTCGGTGTACAGCGTCGGGCTGGCGGACGAAGCCGAGAAGAAGCTGAAGGATCTGGGCGTCACCAAGATCAAACGCGAGTCCGTCAGCCAGAAGGACAGCGATTTCTCGGCCCTGTTGACGCGGATGAAAGCAGAAGCGCCAGACGTGGTGTTCATCCCCATCCAGTTAGCGGCGCAAGGGGCACAGATCGCCAAGCAGATGCAGGAACTTGGGGTAAAGGCTAATCTGGTGGGCAGCGATGGGCAGTTCTCACCGTCCGACTTCATCGCCGGGGCAGAGGGAGCCACGGAAGGGGCCTACGTTTCCCAGTTCGCGCCCGACGTGCACTACATCCCTGAGGCCGAGTCAGCGTGGAAGGCGTATGAGGCCCAGTACGGGGAGTTTGGAGCCTACGGCCCGCCAGCCTACGAGTCCATGGCCGTTTTACTGGACGCCATCAAACGGGCCTACGAGAAAGACGGCCAGATCACCCGAGAGAATGTGCTGCGCGAGGTGAAGGCCACCAGGGATCGCCTCGGCATTCTGGGCTTCAAGGTCACCTTCAACGAAAAGGGGGATGCCACCGGGGCTGCCTTCTACATCTTCAAAGTGGTCTCCGACCACTTTGAGTTGGTCAAGAAGGTGGAGATGGAGTAAGAAGCAATCCTGTCAGGTGGGGGCAAGGCCCCATGCGCGTCAAGTTAAGGCCAGCGACCGCCGGTTGAGTAGCTCGTAGCACAGCGGAGAGCGTATCGAAACCAAGGGAGCGGGTTTCGCAAAGCCGCTTGGCTTCGATACGGGCCTTCCACTGTGTTCCAGGCCCTACTCAGCCGGCGCTTTTGCCCAACTTGAGCGTTAGCTTGACGCCCATGGGGCAGGGCCCCCCACCTGACAAACGTCAGCGATGGGGAAACGGCCTATGGACATGCTCCTCAAGCAATTGCCGCAGCAACTGGTTAACGGGCTCACTCTGGGCAGCGTCTACGCGCTCATCGCTCTGGGCTATTCCATGGTCTACGGCATCCTGCAACTGCTGAACTTCGCCCACGGCGAGGTCTACATGATCGGGGCCTTCATCGGCTGGGGGGTTTTCGCTCTTCTGGCCCCAGGGGACACCCTGTTGCTTCCCGCTTTGGTGATGATCCTGCTCATGCTGATGGCAGCCATGCTGGGTTGCGGGTTTCTGGGCGTGGTCATCGAATGGTTCGCCTATCGGCCCCTGCGCGAGGCCCCCCGCATCGCTCCGCTCATCAGTGCCCTGGGCGTGTCCTTTTTCTTGCAGAACGCCGTGCTGCTCACCATGAGCGCTCGCTACAGGACGTATCGCACCGGGTTGCTCATCCCCCGTACCTGGGGGATATCCATCTTCGGGGCCACCATCTCCTTCACCCGCATCCTGGTCATCGTGGTGGCCGTGCTCCTCATGCTGGGCCTGCATTATCTGGTGCAGAGGACCCGGCTGGGCAAGGCCATGCGGGCCACAGCTCAAGACCGTGAGGCGGCGGCCATGATGGGCATTGACGTGGACCGGGTCATCGTGGCCACGTTCTTTATCGGCTCGGCTCTGGGCGGGGCAGCCGGGGTATTGGTGGGGCTGTTGTTCACCCAGGTTTATCACTTCATGGGCTTCACCGCTGGCCTCAAAGGTTTCACCGCTGCGGTCTGCGGCGGCATCGGCAATATCCCTGGGGCCATGCTGGGCGGGCTTTTTCTGGGCATGGTCGAGAGCATCGGCGCCGGCTTCATCTCACCCAGGTATAAAGACCTCATCGCTTTCTGTGTGTTGATCCTGCTCCTTCTCTTCCGGCCCAGGGGGCTGTTGGGCGTGAAGGCGCAGGAGAAGGTGTAAGCCATGTCAAACGGGCCAGACTGGGAACAATTCGGCAAAGATGAATGGGCGGCGCAGGAAGAGGCACGCCTTGGGGAGGCAGAGGCTGCGGGCAGGCTGTCCTTCCGGCTCAGGCGAGCCTGGAAGGGTGTGGACTCTCGCCTGAAGATGCTGGCGGCGCTGGCTGTGGCCAGCATGGTGCCCCTGCTCGTGCACAATTCCTATCTTCTGCGCGTGGCTGGCCTGACGGGCCTGTACATCATGCTGTCCCTGGGATTGAACGTGGTGGCCGGGTTCGCCGGGCTGCTGGACCTGGGCTACGTGGCCTTCTATGGCCTGGGGGCCTACACTTACGCGCTCCTGGCCTCACCTCAGTTCCACCAACACTGGCCTTTTTGGCTGATCTTGCCTCTGGTCATCCTCGTCACCGCCCTCTTTGGCCGCCTGCTGGGTTCCCCATCCCTGCGTCTGCGGGGGGACTATCTGGCCATCGTCACCCTGGGCTTCGGGCAGATCGCCAGCCTGCTCTTCCTCAACCTGGACAGGGTCAGCTTGCCCTTCCTCCATCTGGACAGGCCGCTGAACATCACCGGCGGCCCGAACGGCATCATCAACGTGGATGACATCCGCATCCTCGGCCACACCGTGGAGACGGTCAGTGGCTATTATTACCTGATCCTGATCTTCGTCGCCCTGGTCTTTCTGGTCGTCTTTCATCTCGACCGCTCGCGCATCGGGCGGGCCTGGCGGGCCATTCGGGAGGACGAACTGGCGGCGCAGAGCATGGGCGTGGACGTCCGTCGGCTGAAGTTGCTGGCCTTCTCGGCAGGTGCGGCCATCGCCGGGACGGCGGGCGTGCTCTTCGCCGCCTGGCAGGGAGCGGTGTTTCCCTCTAACTTCGACGTGAGTATCCTCATCATCCTGTACTCGATGGTCGTGCTGGGCGGGGTGGGCAGCATCTGGGGAGCGGTCAGCGGGGCGCTGATCCTGTCCGTCCTGCCCGAATTGCTGCGCAGCCCTGAGGTGGCCCGGCTCATCTTCTACGGCGCTCTCATCCTGGCCGTGCTGGGGCTATGGCGACGGGCGAGAATGCGAGGTCTGGCCCTGCTGGGGAGCGTGGGTGTTCTGGGCATCGCCCTCAAGGTTACGCTGACCGCCCTGCGACCGGCCTGGTTCCTGCAGCCGGAGCTGAAAGTGAGCGTGGCCCGATCCACGTTCGCGCCCTTGATGAAAGCTCTCAACTGGTGGATGTTGTTCCCCCGCGAGAGCCGGGGTGTAGGCAACGCGGCTTTCGTGCTGGCTCTGTTCCTGCTGCTGGGGGTTCTTCGTCTCAAGGGCACAGCTCGATACGTGTTGCTGGTGCCTGGGCTTTATACTCTGGCCTTCGTCTGGGAGACGCGCTTGGTCGAGGAGCCTAGCGTCACCCGCATGTTGATCTTCGGCGCTCTCCTGGTGCTCACGATGAACTACCGGCCCCAGGGATTGTTTGGGGAGAGATGGGTGCAGAAACTTTGATGCAAAGGGAGGTCATATCATGCCGTTGCTGGAGATGCGGGGCCTGACCAAGCGCTTCGGCGGCCTGACGGCGGTGAATGATCTGGACCTGCGCGTCGAGCCGGGCGAGATCGTCAGTCTCATCGGGCCGAACGGGGCCGGCAAAACCACGCTCTTCAATCTCATCACCGGCCTCTATCCCCCCGATGGCGGCGACGTCGTCTTCGAGGGGCAGAGCCTGGGGGGCCTGCAGCCGCATCAGATCACCGCCAGGGGCATCGCCCGCACGTTTCAGACGTTGCGCATCTTCACCAACATGACCGTCCTGGAGAACGTGATGGTGGCCCAACACTCGCGGAGCCGGGCCGGAGCGGCAGAGACCATCCTGCGCCTGCCCAGTTTCCGCCGCGAGGAGGCCCGCATCCGTCAGAAGGCGGCGGAGGCCCTGTCCTTCTTCGGCACGCGGCTGGTGGGCTTTCGTTTCGACCAGTTGGCCTACAGCCTGTCCTACGCCAACCGCCGCCGCCTGGAGATCGCCCGCGCCATGGCCGCCGAGCCGAAGCTGCTGTTGCTCGATGAGCCCACCGCCGGTATGAACCCCCACGAGACGCTGGAGATGACACGAATGATCGGCCAACTGCGAGACCAAAAAGGCTACACCATCCTGTTCATCGAGCACGACATGAAGGTGGTGCAGGGGGTATCGGATCGGGTGGTGGCCCTGGATCACGGCTGCAAGATCGCCGAGGGTTCGTATGAAGAAGTGGCCCACAACGAGCGGGTGATCGAGGCCTATCTGGGCCGGAGGAGAGGCGGTGAACGATAAGCCTCTGCTGAAGTTGAGCCACGTGGACACCTGTTACGGCCCCATCCAGATTCTGCAGGACATCAACGTCGAGATCCACCAGGGGGAGATCGCCTGCCTGTTGGGAGGCAACGCTTCCGGCAAGTCCACCACTCTCAAGGCCATTCTGGGGCTGGTGAAGCCGGCGCAAGGCACCATCGAGTTCCGAGGTGAGCGCATTGAAGGCCTGCCCACCGGCCACGTCGTCGCCAAAGGCATTTCCATTGTCCCGGAGAACCGGCGCATCTTCCCTGAGATGACGGTGCTGGAGAACCTGGAGATGGGAGCCTACCTTCGCCGTGACCGGGAGGGGATCGAAGAAGATCTGCATCGGGTGTTCAGTCTCTTCCCCCATCTGAAGGAGCGGTTGTCGCAACCAGGAGGGACCCTCTCCGGCGGGGAGCAGCAGATGTTGGCTATGGGGCGGGCCTTGATGAGCCGGCCCAGCCTGCTGCTCATGGACGAGCCCTCCATGGGGCTGGCCCCGCTGTTGGTGGAGCGCATCTTTGAGCTGATTCAGCAGATCAATCGCCAGGGCACGACCATCTTCATGGTGGAGCAGAACGCCAACCTGGCCCTGTCCATCGCCGACCGGGGTTACGTGCTCCAGACGGGCCGCATCGTCTTGGCGGACACGGCTCAGAACTTGTTGCAGAACGAGATGATGCGGAAGGCATATCTGGGAACGTAAACGGCTGAAAACGGGAGGGGTTGTGAAACGGATTCTGGTGAATGAGGACCTTTGCAGCGGCTGCCGGGCCTGTGAGGTGGCCTGCGTGGCCTGGCACGATGGGCGTTTCGGCACCGCGACGGCCCGCATGCGGGTGACCAAGATCGAGCCGTTGGGGGTGGATCATCCCCACGTCTGTCGGCTGTGCCAGCGAGCGCCCTGCGTGGCTGCCTGTCCCACCGGGGCCCTGTACAAGGACGAAATCACAGGGGCCGTCCTCCTGCGCCCCGACGATTGCATCGGTTGCTCGGCCTGTGTGGATGCCTGCCCCTTTGGCATGGCAGCCCTGCACCCGGAGACTGGCCTGGCCCTCATCTGCGACCTGTGCGGGGGCGATCCCGCCTGCGTGAAGCGCTGCGCCACCGGTGCGATCGTGTACGCCGACGCCGGGGCAGGGGCAAGAGCAAAGCGGGAGAAGCTGAGTGTCGGCTGAGGGGAGGAACTTTGAATAGTTACGGCGGTACCATCTTACGTATCAACTTGACCGACGGCACCATCCACCGTCACCCCACCGAGGAGCATTTAGCCCGGGCCTTCCTGGGCGGGCGGGGACTCAACGTGAAACGACTGTGGGACGAACTGCCCGCCCACACCGACGGGCTCTCGCCGCAGAACATGCTGGTCTTCGGCGCCGGGCCGCTGGTGGGGACGCTCTTTCCCGGCGGGGCCCGGTTCAACGTCACCGCCATGTCGCCTCAGACCGGGATCCTGGGCGACTCCAATGCCGGCGGATTCTTTGGCCCGGAGCTCAAGTTCGCTGGCTACGACCAGGTGATCATTGAGGGCCGGGCGGACCATCCGGTCTACCTCTGGATCAAGGACGACGCGGTGGAACTGCGGGATGCCGCCGCTTCGCTTACAGGGCTGTGGGGCCAGGACGTGTGGGAGACCACCTCGGCCATCAAGCGGGAGCTCGGCGACACCGACGTCCAGGTGGCTACCATCGGCCAGGGGGCGGAGAACGGGGTGCGTTTTGCCGGGGTGTTCGTCAACCTCAACCGCCCGGCGGCCCGCACCGGCATGGGCGCGGTGATGGCCTCCAAGAACCTCAAGGCGGTGGCCGTGCGCGGCACCGGCCTTTTCCCTGTGGCCGACATGGCTCGCTTCAGCGAGATCATCGAACGCCTGGACCAGGTGATCTACAATCACCCCGAATACGAGATTCGCCGCCGGCTGGGCACCACCAAGCTCATCAAAGCCCTCGATAGCATCGGCGGCCTGCCCACTCGTCATTTCCAGCGCGGTTGCTTTGAAGAGGCTGAGGTGGTGAGCGGCGAGGCCATCGAGGAGCTGTACAAGATCAAGAGCAAAGCCTGCTTCGCCTGCACCATTCCCTGCAGCCGCTTCCTGGTGGTAGACGACCCGCGCTTCCCCGGCCTGCGCCTGGAGGGGCCGGAGTACGAGCCTCTGGCTGGCTTCACCGCCCGAGTGGGCAACGGCGATCTGGCATTGGCCCTGAGGTGCATTGACCTGGCCAACCGCTACGGCATTGATGCCATCGCCCTGAGCGAGGTCATCTCCTGGGCCATGGAGTGCTACCAGCGTGGCCTTCTCTCCCGCCAGGAGGCCGATGGGCTCGACCTCACCTGGGGCAACGGCGAGACCATCCTGGCCCTGATCCACAAGGTGGCCCACCGGGAGGGTTTCGGCGATTTCCTGGCCGACGGGGTCAGGAAGGCGGCTGAGCGGCTGGGGCGGGGTTCGGAGGAGATAGCTATCCACGGCAAGGGGCTGGAGGTGTTCCAGGCGGACGTGCGGAGCATCAAAGCCTACGGTCTGGGCAATGCCGTGGCCAGCCGGGGGGCCGATCACCTGCGCTCGGAACCCTGGTTCGAGTTCTCCAACGACCCGGAGGAGGGCATCCGCCGCTATGGCATCCCCGAGACGGCCTTCCGCCTGGAGTACAAAGGCAAGGGCCTGGTGGTCAAGCACTTCGAAGAGATGGCGGCCATCGCCGATGCCACCGGGGTGTGCAAGAACACCTACAACAACATGGAGGTGTTGGACTGGGAGGAGACGGCGGAGCTGCTGCAGGCGGCCACCGGCTGGGACCTCACCGGCCAGGAAGTGCAGCGCATCGGCGAGCGCATCGTGAACCTGGAGCGGCTGTTCATCGCTCGCGAGGGCATCACCCGCCAGGACGACACGCTGCCCAGGCGTTTTCTGGAAGAGCCCCTGCCCGAGGGAAGCGGCCCCAGTACTGGCTCGGTGCTGGAATTGGAACCCATGCTGGATGAGTACTATCGCGCCCGGGGGTGGGATGTTCAGACCGGCTTGCCGATGAAGGAGAAGCTGGAGGAATTGGGACTGAGCGAATAACGAAAGGAGCTTTGCATGTACGAGTTGAAGGTCAGTGTCACCAAAGTGCTGGGAGCGTGCACGGCCGATCCACCCATGAAGCCGGGCGATTATTTTACCGTGCGCGACGGCGACATCAGGATCCCTGAGGGCGGCTACATCTGCCTGTGGGCTCTGCAAAACCTGTTGCCGGTCATCACACCCAAGGAGAGGGAAATCCTCGAGGAAAAGGACGAGGACTGGATGTGGCGGGTGCACCATGCTCAATGTCCGGATCCAGAAGGGCGGGTGATTTTCAAGATCGAGAGGGTAGGGAAGGTGAGCAAGGGCGCTGAGTCCAGTGAAGCCACGAAGCCAGTCGAGGGCGTGGAGATCATGGAAAGCATGGAGGGGAGGCTGCGGAACCTGCGGGTGGTGGTGGAGGAGGTCAGGGGAAAGTGCACCTCAGGGATGAAACCAGGCGACTATTTCATCTTGCGCAGCGGGCGGTTGTACATCCCGGCTGATCGTCATTTCTGTCTCTACGCTCTGCACGCCGCCCTGCCGCTCCTTCCGGCCAAGCAGCGGCCCCTGGAGGATGGCGATTGGCTGAAGGGGGACAACCACGTCATCTGTCCCGATCCGGCTGGCAACGTGATCATGAGGATCGAGAGGATGGGGGAAAGAGAAAAGCCATGTACCATCCGACTTTAGAGGAAGCCAAAGAACTCAGCGCCAGGGGCAATATACTCCCCATCTATCGGGAGCTGCCGGCTGATCTGGAGACGCCCGCCTCGGTGTATATCAAGCTTCGCGGAGGGGGGCCCTCCTTTCTCCTGGAGAGCGTGGAGAAGGCGGAGCGGGTAGGCCGTTACTCCTTCGTCGGCATTGACCCCACAGCCACCATCATCGTTCGGGGCGAGCAGGCGCTGATTACCAGCCAGGAGGGCGTGCAGATGGAGCCGCTTCAGGGGCGGGACCCCCTTCACCTGGTCAAGGGGTTGCTGCACCACCATCGGCCTATCAGCGTTCCTGCCCTGCCCCGCTTCCACGGCGGGGCTGTGGGCTACCTGGCCTATGATGTGGTGCGCTTCTTCGAGCCGAAGCTGCAGGCCACTGTCCCACCTCCGACCGGCTTCGAGCTGCCTGAGGCCGTATTCCTGTTGGCCGACACCCTGGTGGTCTTCGACCACGTCAAGCACCGACTGTCGGTGGTGTCCAATGCTCATCTCGATGGTGATGTGACCCAGGCTTACGAAGGCGCGGCAGCCCGCATCGAGGCCCTGGTGGAACGGCTCCGCCAGCCGCTGCCCTCGTTTCACACCCACGGCAGCCAGAAGCGCGGTGAGCTGACCTCCAACTTCAGCCAGGCCGATTTTGAGGCGGCGGTGAAACGGGCCAAGGAATACATCGCTGTCGGCGACATCTTCCAGGTGGTCCTCTCCCAACGATTGCAGCGCTGGACCGGCGCTGAGCCCTTCGCCATCTATCGCGTCCTGCGGATGCTCAACCCATCGCCCTACATGTTCTATCTGGACCTGCCCGACGACCTACACCTCATCGGCTCCTCGCCGGAGATGCTGGTCCGATTGGAGGGGAACAGGGCCGAGGTGCGTCCCCTGGCAGGCACGCGACCGCGAGGCAACAGCCCCGAGGAGGACGAAGCTCTGGGGGAGGAACTTCTGGCCGACCCCAAAGAGCGGGCCGAGCACGTCATGCTGGTGGACCTGGGCCGCAACGACCTGGGGAGGGTCTGTCGTTATGGCGCAGTGCAGGTGCCCCTCCTGATGGGCATCGAGCGCTACTCCCACGTGATGCACATCGTCTCCGAGGTGGTGGGCGAGCTGGACCCCGCCCATGATGCCTTCGATCTGCTGCGCGCCACCTTTCCCGCCGGCACCGTCTCCGGCGCACCCAAGGTGCGGGCTATGGAAATCATAGACGAGCTGGAAGGGACGAGGAGAGGGCCTTACGCCGGGGCAGTGGGTTATTTCAGCTACTCAGGCAATATGGATACCTGCATCACCATTCGCACCATCGTCCTGAAGAACCAGACGGCTTACGTGCAGGCCGGCGCGGGCATCGTCGCCGATTCGGATCCGACCCGGGAATACGAGGAGACCCTTCACAAGGCCCAGGCCCTGGCCGAGGCCATAGAGCAGGCCGAGCAGGGCCTCTAGATTGCAACTGCCTTGCTACGGAGGGGCGTCCTCGCCCCGACTTCGTGGCCGAACCGCCCTTAGACGGGGCGAGGACGCCATACGCATCAAGTTAATGTTATGGTAAACGGGTAGTTTTCCAAGCTGACTTCC
>CAZVCJ010000002.1:0-43777 GCA_964625745.1 uncultured Anaerolineae bacterium
CTCCCAAAACCAGGGCAATGCCCCCAACTCTGAACCAGCGATTACCAATGATTCGATGGTTTTTCATTTCTCTTTCTCCTTTGTCACTCGTTGGTGACTTCCAGGCTCATGATGTCGAACAGAGATGCCCGACATCAAAGGGATAAATAGCCTCCGAGAGTTGGAGGCGCTGCCCCGATGGTTCCAAGCATCCACTGGATGACGGTAGTTTACCACACAACTTCCAAGATGTCAAAAATTGAGCATCAACCTCATTGGGGCAAAGGATAGCCGATGGATCGGAGAAAGGCCGAGGCGGGCGAGAGATTCCCTGTGCTGGGGAGTGCCGTAACCTTTGTGACGGGCGAAGCCATACCCCGGGTACCGAGCATCCAATTCGACCATCAGTCTATCCCGGGTGACTTTTGCTACAATAGAGGCGGCGGCTATCGAGAGGGACAGAGCGTCGCCACGAGTGATGCTCTTCTGGGATGCAGACAGCTCAGGCAGGCTCAGGTAATCTACGAGGAGGAAATCGGGGGGTGGGGCCAATTGGGCGATGGCCAGGCCCATGGCTTGCCGGGTGGCGGGCACGATGCCGATTTCATCTATCTCTTCCGGAGGCACAATCCCCACCCCCACAGCCAAAGCTGCGGACTTGATGATGCCGTATTGGCGCTCGCGCTGCCTGGGGGTGAGTTGCTTGGAATCTCGTACGCCTTCCAGCCCTTCGATCCTTCGACAGGACTCAGGACTGGCTTCGCTCAGGACAGGTTCCTGGGATAAGTCAGGTCGGACGATGGGTAGGATGACTGCACCTGCCACCACCGGGCCTGCCCAGGAGCCCCGCCCGGCCTCATCCAGGCCGGCGATATGGCGATAGCCCTCGGCGTAAAGCGCCATCTCCTCTCGCAGATTCGGCTTTTGCACTATCATCCCGCTACACTGATCAAAAAGAAGCGAGGCGTAGACTGGTGTCCACGCCCCGCTGTTGGCCCTTTAGCGCTTCTCTCTCAAGCGGGCCGCCCGGCCCTTGCGGCCCCGGAGATAGTAGAGTTGAGCTCTCCGTACATGAGCGTGGCGCAGGACTTCAACTTTCTCCAGCCGGGGAGACTTCAGCAAAAAGGTCCTCTCCACTCCCACGCCATGAGAAGCGATGCGCCGCACCGTGAAGTTGGCGTTGGCTCCTCCTTTGCGCAAGCGCATCACCGTCCCCTGGAAGATCTGGGTTCGTTCCCGGTCGCCTTCGACGATGCGGAAATGCACGCGCACCGTATCCCCCGGCCTGAGCCGAGGGACGTCAGGATTGGATTTGAATTGTTGTTCGACGGATCGTACAAGGTCTACCACTGTTTTCACCTTTCCTTGCCAGGTTCACGATGCGGAATTATAGCACGAATCCCAGTTATTGGCAAATTAAACTTTGACATCTCCTGATTCTCCCTCTTGCGCCAGGCGCTGCAGGAACTCCCGGTCGGCTGGCGATAAGCGGACCCTGGTCAAGAGGTCAGGGCGGCGCTCAAAGGTACGGCGCAGGGCCTCCTGTCGCCGCCAGCGCACGACCTCGGCGTGGTTGCCGGAGAGGAGCACCTCGGGCACAGACCAGCCACGGAAGATATAGGGGCGGGTGTAGTGAGGATACTCCAGCAGGCCCTCGGCGTGGGAGTTCTCGAAAGTGGCGCCAGGGTCGCCCAGCACGCCGGGCACCAGGCGCGTCACTGCCTCCACGATGACCATGGCCGGGATCTCCCCGCCGGTCAAAACGTAGTCGCCTATCGAAATCTCGTCGCTGGCCAGAAACTGACGCACTCGCTCGTCCACCCCCTCGTAGTGCCCGCAGATGAGGACAAGGCGAGGATGCCTGGAGAGTTCCCTGGCCACTGACTGGGTGAATGTGCGACCCTGTGGACTGAGCAGGATCACCGGCACCCTCGGCTCCTGACCTCCCCCCATTCCCCCCAAAAGTTGGGGGGAATGGGGGGTGAGAATCGCCTCCACAGCGCGAAAGATGGGCCCAGGTTTCATGATCATGCCCCCCCCACCGCCGTAAGGGGTGTCATCAGTTATGTGGTGCTTGTCGGCGGCATAGTCACGGATGTTGTGAGCGGTTATCGAGACCAGGCCCGCCTCACGCGCCCGCTTCACGATGCTCTCGCTGAAAACCCCCTCAAAGATGTCGGGGAAAAGGGTGAGAATGTCGAAGTGCATAGCGCAATCTCCATTAATGTAACCACTCAGGTGTCATTGCGAGCGAAGCGAAGCAATCTCCAATGCGCGAGTAGGGGATTGCTTCGGCGGAAAAGCGCCGCCTCGCAATGACACAGCCTGAGCAGTTACCTCCAAATAACAGTTTGGGCAAGGCGACGGAAACCACATCCCTCGTTCCTCATCACCTCGTTACCCGATTCCCCTCCCCACTGCCTCCGCCACCCTCCGCAGCTCTTGCATCAATTGAGCAAACCTCTCTGGTCTCAGCGATTGGGCCCCGTCGGAGAGGGCGCGCTGGGGATGGGGGTGCACCTCGATGATCAATCCATCGGCACCGGCGGCCACCGCAGCTTTGGCTACGGGCCCTACCAGTTCCCATCGGCCAGTGCCGTGGCTGGGATCAACGATGACCGGCAAGTGAGTCAGCCCCTTGAGGACGGGCACGGCGTTGATGTCCAGGGTGTTGCGGGTGTACTTCTCGAAGGTGCGGATGCCCCGCTCGCAGAGCATGACCCGGTAGTTGTCGTGGGAGAGGATGTACTCGGCCGCCATGAGAAGCTCCTCCAAAGTGGCCATCATCCCTCGCTTGAGGAGGATAGGCATCTCCGACTCGCCCACGGCGTTGAGCAGGCTGAAGTTCTGCATGTTTCTGGCCCCGACCTGGAGGATGTCGGCATAGCGGGCCACCAGGGGCACATCCTCAGGGGCCATGACTTCCGTGACGACGGCCAGCCCCGTCTCCTCCTTGACCTCGGCCAGGATCTCCAGGCCCTCCTTCCCCAGGCCCTGGAAGCTGTAGGGAGAGGTGCGGGGTTTGAAAGCCCCACCGCGCAGGATTCGGACCCCGGCCTCCTTGACAGCCCAGGCCGCTTCCATCATCTGCTCGCGACTCTCCACGGCGCAGGGGCCGGCCATGACCGTCACCTCCTGAGAACCGATGCGCATCCCATTGATGGGGATGACGGTGTCCTCAGGCTTGAAGTCGCGGCTGGCCAGCTTGAAGGGCTGGAGAATGGGCACCGTCCTCTCCACTCCATCCATCAGTTCGAACACGTGGGGGCTGACAGGTCGCTCGTCGCCGATGACGCCGATGATGGTTCGCTCCTCGCCACGGGAGAGGTGGGCTTGAAAACCCAGCCCCTCTATCTGGGCTACTACCTCTTGAATCCTCTCCTCTTCGGCCCCCATTTTCATGATGATGATCATGGCAGATCCTCCCTTAAATCCACTGCTCGACTTTGCTTGAGCAAGGCGCGCCGAAGTGTGAGGGATCGTCCTCCCTGCTCCGCACCTCTCGCGTCGTGCCCTTTCTTTTAACGATCACCATAGTCTGTCCCCCTTTTTCATGGTTAAACACTCGCCTCCTACAGCGTCCGATCTGGCCGCAGGGCCTGGGCTCCTTTGAGATAGACGTGCCGAATCTCGGCCGCGCTCCTCTTCGTATTCCAGTGGATGAGAACCCGGATGCACCTTTCCAGGCTGCCCGGCACGGGTATCTCCTGGGCGTCGAGGAGGGCCACGTCTCGCCAGCCCATCTCCCGTGCCGCTTGGGCGGGGAAGGCGGCCGTCAGGTCGGGCGTGGTAGTGAATATAGCACTGGCCACGTCTTCCACCTTCAAGTCGTTGGCCTCGACGATGAGCTCCAGGAGCTCCCTGGTGGCAGCCAGAATGACCTCGGTCGTGCTCTCTTCGGCAGTAGTTGCTCCTCGAATGCCACGGCAATACATCTCTTTTCGTTCCTTTCGCGTTTATCCTCCAGATAAACAAAAAGCGTGGGGCTGTCTGCTCCACGCTTTTGAGATACCGATGAATGGCTATGGCTTAAGGATGCGGTGTCCTCCGGGCGTGAAGCAGCTTGCCTGATGCCTGGGCATAGGCGTAATAGTAAGCAAAGTAGTCCTCACGCCCAAAGAAGCTTATTTTGATGGCCCCGTTTCGCAGCTCGCCAGTCATCTCCGGCCCTCTTTCAAAGCTGGGGATATGATAGCACAAAGGGAGATAAAAGTCAAGCCTGGAAAGCTACAGCCGATTTGACAATTATCCAAGGTTGTGGTATAAATAGCACAATTCGGAAACGGGAGCACGTATTCCATGAAGTCCTTCGGCAAGCGAAACTCCAGGCAAATCAGGTCCAAGCGTTCTCGATCCAGGCGCTCGCTCTGGGGGGTTTCGCCTTGCCGAAAGTTGTTTATGGCGGTAGAGCTCACGTAACTACCTTTTTGGCTGACTGCAGTCGCAGGCCGACTCTCCAGATATGTATATGGGGAGTCGGCTTTTTTGTTACCCAAAACTATCAGGAGGTGTCAAGATGATCGAATGTCCCGAATGTGCTGCTGAACTGGAACTGGCCCCCGATGTGGAGGTGGGGGAAATCGTGGTCTGTTCCGATTGCGGCGTGGAGCTGGAGGTGATGGGGACGGAGCCCATCGTCCTGGACCTGGCTCCGGAAGAGGAGGAAGATTGGGGGGAATGACACAATGAGGGTCGGTGTTCTCTGCTCTCGCGTTCGCGTCGAGGAAAAGTTGATCTTTCAAGCCCTGTGCGACCGGGGGGTGGACGGTGAAAGAATTGACGTCAACACCACTGCCCTTGGCCTTTCGGAGGGCGTCAACGGCTACGACGTGGTGCTCGTTCGCTGCCTGAGCCATTCGCGTGCCCTGTACGCCAGCAAGCTGCTGGGCGACAACGGACAGCGTGTGGTCAATGTCTATGACGTCATCGCCACCAGCGGGGATAAGCTGGTGACCAGCCTGGCCCTGGCCAAGCGTGGCATCCCCACGCCGCGCACCCGGGTGGCCTTCACCCCACAGACGGCTCTGGAAGTCATTGAGCAAATGGGATACCCCGTGGTGTTGAAGCCCCTGAACGGCTCGTGGGGACGGCTGCTGGCTAAGATCAACGATCGCGATGCGGCGGAGACGATTCTGGAACACAAGCATACCCTCGGCGGGTACCATCATTCCATCTTTTACATCCAGGAATACATTGATAAGCCTGGACGCGATATCCGCAGCTTCGTCGTCGGTGGCGAGGTCATCGCCGCCATCTATCGCCACGCACCACACTGGATCACCAACACCGCGCGGGGAGGGGAGGCCACGGCCTGCCCCATTACTCCCGAAATCGAATGTATTTCCCGCGCGGCGGCTGAAGCAGTGGGGGGCGGGGTGGTGGCCGTTGACGTTCTGGAAGCCCAGGATGGCCGGCTGTTGGTGAGCGAGGTCAACCACACGCCGGAGTTTCGCAACAGCATCGCTCCCACGGGGGTGGATATCGCCGCTCGCATCGTTGATTATGCCTTGGAGGTGGCAGTTATGGAACCGGGAAGGTAAGACTAGGCATCCTCTGTTCTCGCATCCGCCTGGAAGAGAAGCTCATTTTCAGAGCCTTGCAAGAGCGGGGAGTCAAGTATGAGCGGCTGGACGAGCGACATCTGGCCCTTCAATTGCAAGCCAACGGCCCTTCGACAAGCTCAGGACACGGCTTGGCCGAAGAATATGACCTGATCTGGTGTCGCGCCATCAGCCACAGCCGGGCTCTCTATGCCCTCAGCATCCTCAACAGTTGGGGGATCAGGACGGTGAATAGCTACCAGGTGGTCCTTACTTGCGGTGACAAGGTCTCGACCAGCTTGGCCTTGATCCAACATAACGTTCCCACGCCGCGCACTGTGGTGGCTCTAAGCGCTGAGGCGGCCTTGCAGGCCATTGAGGAGATGGGCTACCCGGTGGTGCTGAAACCGGCCGTGGGTTCCTGGGGGCGGTTGCTGAGCAAGGTCAACGACCGGGACACGGCCGAGGCGGTCCTGAACCACAAGGCCACCCTGGGTGGGCCGCTGCACAGCGTGTTCTACATCCAGGAATACGTGGACAAGCCCGGCCGGGACATTCGCACCCTGGTGGTCGGCGACGAGGTCGTGTACGCCATGTACCGCCACTCCGCTCATTGGATCACCAACACCGCCCGAGGCGGGGAGGCGCTGCCCTGCCCCCTCAGCCCTGAGATCGAGGAGTTGTCGCTGGCGGCGGCCCAGGCGGTGGGCGGGGGCATCCTGGCGGTGGACCTCATGGAGACCGCCGATGACCGCCTGCTGGTCAACGAGGTGAACCACACCCCTGAGTTCCACGGCGCTATGGAGGCGGTGGACGTGGACATCGCCGGCAAAATGGCCGATTACGTGTTGCAGTTGGTCGGGTGGTCAGGTAGTCCCTGGTCAGGTGGTCAGGAGTCTCTTTCGACCATCCGACCATCTGGCCATCTGACTAACTCAGGAGAGGGTCTATGTTAAACGTGTCTATCGTCGGCGCGTCCGGATACGTCGGAGGAGAGCTGCTGCGGCTGCTGCTGGATCATCCTGAGGTGGAGGTGAAACAGGCCACCTCGGAGAGCTACGCCGGCCAGCCGGCCCACTTTCTGCACCCCAACCTCAGGGGGCGGACGAGCCTGTGCCTGGTGAGTCTGCAGGAGCTGGAGCCGTGCGACGTGCTCTTCGCCGCCCTCCCCCACGGCCAGGTGGCCCCGCGCATCGAGGAGTTCGCCGCCGTCGCCGAGCGGATCGTGGACCTGAGCGCCGATTTCCGCCTCCACGATCCGGCCGATTATCCCCGCTGGTACGGCTGGGAGCACCCGGCTCCCCAATGGCTGCCCCGCTTCGTCTACGGCTTGCCGGAGCTCCATCGAGAGGCACTGCGGGAGGCCCGCTACGCCAGTGGCGTGGGCTGCAACGCTACGGTCATCAATCTGGCCCTGTGGCCGCTCTATCGCGCCGGGGTGATCGGCAAGACGGTGGTGGAGGTCAAGGTCGGCTCCTCGGAGGGGGGCGCCAAACTCACCCGCGCCTCGCATCACTCGGAGCGCAGCCACGTCGTCCGTTCCTACGCTCCCACCACCCATCGTCACCTGGCCGAGATGCTGCAAGAACTGACCGACGATGGGCGACGGCCCGACATCCACATGTCGGTCACCTCCGTGGAGCTAGTGCGCGGGGCACTGGCCACGGCGCACTGTTTCCTCACCGAAGACGGCTGGCGCTTAGGCGAAAAGGACGTCTGGCAACTGTATCGCCAGGCTTACGGGGACGAGCCCTTCGTCCGCATCGTCAAATACCGCAGGGGGTTCTATCGCTACCCGGAGCCCAAGATCCTGGCCGGCTCCAACTACTGCGACATCGGTTTCGAGAGGGAGGAGGGGAGCGACCGGCTGGTGGTCATCTCCGCCCTGGACAATCTGATGAAGGGAGCAGCCGGTACGGCGGTGCAAGCGATGAACGTGATGTGTGGATTCCCCGAAACGACAGGGCTGGAGTTTCCGGGGTTGCATCCCATTTAGCCCCTCTCCCCCACCCCCAACCCCCTCTCCCTCTCCCAACATTGGGAGAGGGAGAGGGGGCGCAGGGGGAGGGGATGAGGGCAATGAGGTGGAGA
Organism: uncultured Anaerolineae bacterium; assembly: GCA_964625745.1. Classification (GTDB taxonomy): domain Bacteria; phylum Chloroflexota; class Anaerolineae; order VGOG01; family VGOG01; genus CAZVCJ01. The sequence goes on from CAZVCJ010000002.1 coordinate 7,611, forward strand.
TTATGATCGTCGTCAAGATCGGTGGGGCGGAGGGGTTGGGCATCGAGCCGCTCTGCGCCGATGTCGCCCATTTGATCGGGAGCGGTGAGCAGATGGTGCTCGTCCACGGCGGCTCCCACCAGACCAACGTCATCTCCGAGAAATTGGGTCACCCACCCCGCTTCGTCACCTCGGCCTCAGGCCACGTCAGCCGCTACACTGACCGGGAGACACTGGAGATCTTCGCCATGGTGGTGGCGGGACGGGTGAACAAGCTGCTGGTGGAGCAGTTGCAGGGGCTGGGGGTCAACGCCGTAGGGCTGTCGGGGCCCGATGGTCGGCTGCTGGCAGGGCGGCGGAAGTCAAGTCTGAAGATCGTGGAGAGCGGCAAGCGAAAGGTGCTGCGTGACGAGTGGAGCGGCGTCATCCAAGAGGTCAACGTCTCCTTGCTGAAGCTGCTCCTCGACCACGGCTACACGCCGGTCATCGCCCCGCTGGCCATCAGCCACGAGGGGGAGATGGTCAACGTGGACGGGGACCGGGCGGCAGCGGCCGTGGCTGTAGCGCTGCAAGCCGAGACGCTCATCCTGCTGTCCAACGTCCCCGGCCTGCTGCGGGATTTTCCCGACGAGAGCTCGCTGACCCACCGCATCGGGCACGGGGAGGTGGAGGCCCACTTTCCCTATGCCCAGGGGCGGATGAAGAAGAAGCTGCTGGGGGCCAGGGAGGCGCTGGAGGGGGGAGCGGGCCGGGTGATCCTCGGCGACGGACGGATCGAAGCGCCGGTCAGCCAGGCGCTGGCGGGCAGAGGGACGGTGATTGAATGACAAAGCAGCGAAGCAGCGAATCAGCGAATGAGCGAATGAGCGAATCAGCAAATCAGCAAATCGGCAACTGGGACGAGTTGGAGGCCCGCTATACCAGTGGCGTGTATGTCAAGCGGCCTCTGGTCATCGTGCGGGGGGAAGGGGCCAGGGTGTGGGACGCCCAGGGGCGGGCGTACATTGATTGCGTGGGCGGGCACGGGGTGGCAAACGTCGGCCATTGTCATCCCAAGGTGGTGGCGGCCATCAAGGAGCAGGCCGAGAAGTTGATCACCTGTCCCGAAAGCTTCTACAACGACCGCCGAGCGGAGTTGCAGGCCGAACTGGTGCGCATCGCGCCCCCGGAGCTGGAGCGGGTGTTTCTGTGCAACTCCGGCACCGAGGCCGTGGAGGGGGCCATTAAGTTCGCCCGCCTGGTTACTGGCCGTCCGGGCATTATCGCTGCCAGGAACGGCTTTCACGGCCGCACCTTCGGGGCACTATCAGCCACCTGGCGGGCCGAGTACCGCCAACCCTTTGAGCCGTTGCTACCGGGCTTCGCCCACGTACCATACAACGAGCTTGCGGCGATGGAGGAGACCCTTGACCAGGATGTTGCCGCCGTCATTCTGGAGGTAGTGCAGGGGGAGAGTGGTGTCATCGTCGGCGACGGCGATTATCTGCGGGGTGTGCAGAGGCTTTGCCAGGAGCGAGGGGCGCTGTTCATCGTGGACGAGGTGCAGACGGGCTTCGGGCGTACGGGCCGCATGTTTGCCTGCCAGCATCACGGCCTGGAGCCTGATCTAATGTGCCTGGCCAAGGCCATCGCTGGCGGAATACCGATGGGCGCGGTGCTGCTCGGTCCCCGCGTGGGGGAGCTGCCAAGTAGAGTGCACGGCTCGACCTTCGGCGGCAATCCGCTGGCCTGCGCTGCGGCCCTGGCCGCCATTCGTACCATCGAGGAAGAGGCTCTGCCGCAACGAGCAGAGGAGCTAGGGGACTATTTTCTCTCCCGTCTGCGGGACGTGGATTCACCCCTCATCCGGGAAGTGCGAGGGCTTGGGCTGATGGTCGCCATCGAGCTAAAGCGCCGGGTCAAGCTCTACCTGGAGGCGCTGATGGAACGAGGGGTATTGGCCCTGTCGGCGGGCCCCATCGTGATGCGCTTTCTGCCGCCGCTGGTCATCAGCCAGGAGGAGTTGGAGACCGTCGTCCAGGCCGTGGAAGAGGTGTTGTCGTCTGGAGGGAACGAGAATGGATAAACTGGCGCTGCTAAGGGAGATGCTGGAAATCTACAGCCCTTCGGGGAAGGAAGGAGAGATGGCGGCCTACCTGGTGACACAGATGAGGGTCCTGGGCTTCCACGCTTACCAGGACGCGGTGGGCAACGCTATCGGCGTGCTGGGAGAAGGCGAAAACGAGATCGTGCTGCTGGGACATATAGACACCGTCGAGGGGTTCATTCCTATCCGTCTGGAAGATGGCCATCTCTATGGGCGGGGGGCGGTAGATGCCAAGGGGCCACTGGCCACCTTCATCTTGGCGGCAGCGCGGGTGGGGCCTTTGCCAGATAAGCGCATCGTGGTGGTGGGCGCCATCGAAGAGGAGGCGCATTCAAAAGGGGCGCGTTACCTGTTGAACAGCTTCTCCCCTCAGACGGTGGTCATCGGCGAGCCGAGCGGGTGGCAGCACGTGACCCTGGGTTACAAAGGCCGCCTGCTGGTGACCTATCGCCTGGCCGCGCCCACGCGGCACAGCACGGCACAGGGACCGTCAGGCTCGGAGCGGGCCATCGAGTTCTGGAATCGCCTGACCGACTACGCCCAAGAGTTCAACCAGGGCGAGCGCTTTCGCTTCCACACTCTGGACTCCTCGCTGCACCGCATCACCGCGCACAACGGCGGTTTCGAGGAGGAAGTGACTATGGATATGACCCTGCGCATACCCTTTGGCCTGGATCTGCCCTCCCTGAAGGAACACATGCGACAGTGGGCCAACGGAGCCGCTGTGGGCTTCAGCGGCGAGGACGTGCCCTACAAGGCAGGCAAGAACAATCCCCTGGTGAGAGCGTTCCTGCGAGCCATCCGCGCCAGGGACGGACGTCCCACCTTCAAGTTGAAGCTGGGCACCTCGGACATGAACACCGTCGGCCCGGTGTGGGACTGCCCCATCGTGGCCTACGGTCCCGGCGACTCCTCCCTCGACCACACGCCGGATGAGCACATCCGGGTGGAGGAGTTTTACCAGGCGATAGAGGTGATGGAGGAAGTGATCCGGGAAACGTAAAACTGAAACGTAATCCGTTGCTTACGTTTTACGCTTCACGTTTCACGTTTTACGCAGAAAACGAATGAGGAGGAAACACACGATGAAAAAAGTTGTTTTGGCCTACTCGGGCGGACTGGACACCTCGGTGATTCTGGTCTGGCTGAAGGAGCGCTACGGCTGTGAGGTGATCACCCTCACCGCCGACGTGGGCCAGGGAGAGGAATTGGAGGGGTTAGAGGAGAAGGCTCTCTCCACAGGAGCCAGCAGAGCCTACATTGAGGACCTGCGCGAGGAGTTCCTGATGGAGTACGCCTTCCCCACCATGATGGCCGGGGCCGTCTACGAGCGACAGTACCTGCTGGGCACCTCCTTCGCCCGGCCGATCATCGCCAAACGACAGGTGGAGATTGCCGAGCTGGAAGGCGCCGACGCCGTATCCCACGGCTGCACCGGCAAGGGCAACGACCAGGTGCGTTTCGAGCTGACCTACAAGGCCCTCAATCCCCGGCTGAAGGTCATCGCACCCTGGCGGGAATGGGACATCCGCTCGCGGGAGGATGCGTTGGCCTACGCTGCGGCCCACGACGTGCCGGTGGCGGCCACCGAGCGCTCCATCTACAGCCGCGACCGCAACATCTGGCACCTGAGCCACGAGGGCGGCATCCTGGAAAATCCCTGGCAGGAGCCGGAGGAAGAGATGTTCGTGCTCACCGTGGCCCCCGAGGCCGCACCCGACGAGTCGCTCTACCTGGAGGTTGACTTCAAGGAGGGCATACCCAAGCGCATTGACGGCGTGGCCTATGGCCCAGTGGAGTTGCTGACCCGGCTGAACGAGTTGGGCGGTGCGCACGGCGTGGGGCGGGCAGATTTGGTGGAAAACCGCCTGGTGGGGATGAAGTCGCGCGGCGTGTACGAGACCCCCGGCGGCACCATCCTCTACACCGCTCACCGCGGCCTGGAGAGTATCTGCCTCGACCGGGAGACGCTGCACTACAAAGACGTCATCGCCCAGCGCTACGCGGAGCTGGTCTACTACGGCCAGTGGTTCACGCCGCTGCGGGAGGCGCTGGATATTTTCGTGCGCCAGACGCAGGAGCCCGTCACCGGCACCGTGCGCCTGAAGCTGTACAAGGGCAGTTGTACCGTAGTCGGGCGCAAGTCCCCCTACAGCCTCTATCGCGAGGATTACGCCACCTTCGGTGAAGAGGACGTCTACGACCAGGCAGATGCCCAGGGGTTCATCAACCTCTTTGGCCTGCCGCTGAAGGTCAAGGCGCTGCTGGACATCGAGGGGCTGGGAATCTCCGACTATCGCTCGCCCAACTATACCAAGTTCAAGCGAGACTAGGCAGGTTCCGGGTTTGGGGTTTCGAGTTTCGGTGGGGTAACGAGTAACAAGTCAACGAGGTAACGAGGCAAAGAGCAACTCGTCAACCCGTTACTCGTTGACTCGTTACTCACACCAGGGGGAAGGATGAAACTATGGGGCGGACGATTCGAGGGAGCCACTGACGACCTCATGGAGCGCTTCAATGCCTCCATCGGCTTCGACTGGCGGCTGTGGGCGGCGGACATCGAGGGCAGCATGGCCTACGCCAGGGCGCTGGAACGCGCCGGGCTGCTCACCGCTGACGAGCGGGATCAGCTTATCCAGGGGTTGGAGGCGGTGGCGCGGGAGTTCGAGGCCGGTGAGTTTGAGTTCGCGCCCTCGGACGAGGACATCCACACCGCCGTCGAGCGGCGGCTGGGGGAATTGATCGGCGACCCTCTTGCTACCAAGGGGCGTCCTCGCCCCGACTCGATAGGCTTAGGGCAGGCCGTGGCGGGCAAACTGCACACCGGGCGCAGCCGCAACGATCAGGTGGCTACCGACCTGCGGCTCTACCTGATGCGGGATATCCCGGCTCTGCGCCAGCGGCTCGGCGAGCTGCAAGAAGCCATCCTCGCCAGGGCGGAGCAGCACCTGGACGTCATCATGCCCGGCTACACGCACTTGCAGCGGGCGCAGCCGGTGCTGTTCAGTCACTGGTTAATGAGCTACTTCTGGATGCTGCAGCGGGATCGGGAACGGCTGGACGACCTGGAGGAGCGCGTGGCCGTGCTGCCGCTGGGCGCGGGCGCACTGGCCGGCCACGCCCTGGGCATTGACCGCCACTTCCTGGCCGCCGAATTGGGCTTCCTCGCGGTCTGCGAGAACAGCCTCGACGCCGTGTCGGACCGCGATTTCGTGGCCGAGTTCCTGTTCTGGGCCGCGCTGCTGCAAACCCACCTCAGCCGCCTGGCCGAGGACCTGATCTTATGGTCGTCGGCGGAGTTCGGCTTCGTGGAGCTGGACGACGCCTATGCCACCGGCTCTAGCCTCATGCCGCAAAAAAAGAACCCCGACTCGCTGGAGTTGCTGCGGGGCAAGGTGGGGCGCATGGTGGGGCACCTGGTGGCCTTGCTGACTACCCTCAAGGGGCTGCCCTCGACCTACAACAAGGACCTGCAGGAGGACAAGGAGCCACTGTTCGATGCCTTGGACACGCTACAGTTGGCGCTGCCGGTGGCGGCGGGCGTGGTGCGCACCCTGAAGGTCAACGCCGAAGCCATGGCCGCCGCCCTCGACGACGCCATGCTGGCCACCGACCTGGCCGACTATTTGGTGCACCGAGGCGTCCCCTTCCGCCAGAGCCACGAGCTGGTAGGCCGCGCAGTGCGCCGGGCCGAAACGCTGGGCTTGCCGCTGCGCGAGCTGCCACTGGCCGAGTTCCAGGCCATCTCTGGCGTCTTTGACCCCGGCCTCTACGCGGTGTTTGACCACCGGCGGTCAGTTGAGGCGAGAATTTCCTACGGCGGCACAGCCACGGCCGCCGTCCGCCAGCAAATCGAGCTTGCCCGGTCAGTAAGCTCGTGAGAGCAGGTGGCGGTTGCCGATGCGCACGTTGGTCAGGCCGGCGGCACGGGCGGCGGCCTCAGCGGCATTGGCAGGTGCAAGAACAAGTAGAGCACAACTGGCTTATGGCTCCTCACTCCACTACCATCTCCACCGGCGGTTCGACGCCACGGCTGTCGGGCGTGTAGTAGTCGTAGGCCACAGAACGGGGCACCCTGGCTCGCAGCGGGAAGCGAGCCCGCAAGCGGTAGCCGAACTCCACCAGCCGCCCCGATTCCAGGTCCTCCAGGTAGACGATGATCTGCCGGCCGGTCAGCTCGTAGCGGGAGATGATCTCTTTCTCGACCAGGGCGTCCAGGTCCTCGCTCAGCACGGCGAATCCTGGCGGCAGCCCCAGGTCCACCAGCACCATGCGCGCTACCCCCGGTGTCTGCAATGTCACCTGCACCTGCACGCCGACCTCCTCGTTCACCTCCAACCGGGTCTGGTCGTAGCGCACGCGGACGTCCAGCGCCTCTTTGCCCGGCGTCGGCTCCGGGATCAGCTCCCAGGGGAGGTAGTAGCGGGCGGTGATCTGGTACATCACTGCCCCCTCCCCCTCTATCTCCAGGGCCACAGTGTTGTCGCCGGGGCGAGCGCCATCGCTGCGTCCTGAGCCTGCCGAAGGGGTGAAGGTGCGCAGGTGCACCACATCGGCGTTCTCAGGGGTGATGTGCACCGGGTCGGTTTCTTCGCCGTTCAGCGAGACGCGCACCGTCGCCTGGCCGCCGCCGGGCTCCTCCGCCGCCAGTAGCATGGCCTTCAGCGACAGGATGGTGGCCTGGGTGGTCTGCCAGGTGCCAAAGCTGTCCTTCTGGGACACCAGGTAGTTGATGGCTCCCTGCACCACGTCGGGGTAGGCGTTGGCCCGTAGCATGGCGTAGGCCACCAGTGCGGTGGTCTCGATGCTGGCCACGTTTCCCTGCCCACCCATGAACGAGGGAACATCGCTGGTCCAGTAGATGCGATCCCCTTCCACCACTTTGCTCGCTTCCAGTTGGGCCAGCACCTGACGGGTGAAGGCCCCCTGGGGATCGCCCGCCGCCAGGGCGTTGGCAGCCAGCGCCAGGGCATAGGCGTCATCGGAGAGGTCCAGGAACTCGCGAACGTAGCTCAGCCCCCGCATCACCTCCGGTCGGTCTTCGTAGCCAGCCTCGGCCAGTGCCCAGACCACGTAGGCGGTGACCGGCACCTGGCTGTCCATCAACCGCTCCCAGCCGCTCTCGATGGTCAGTCCCTCCAGCGGCCAGGAGCCGTCGGACTGCTGACGAGACATCAGCCACTCCGCCGTCCGCTCGATGAGGGCCGGGTCCACGTAGTGGACGCGAGCCATGTCGCTGAATTCCATCAGGCCGTAGGCGGTGAGCATGAGCTGGGCCGGGGGCTGGCCGAACAGGGAGAAGCCTCCGCCGTCCACTTCGAAGGTCAGCAATCGCTGGTATCCCGTGGCTATGTACCGTTCCGCCTCCATCTGAATCTCCGGGGTCGTCTGATCTGTGCGCTTCAGGTAGTCCAGGACGAGAACATTCGGGTACGTCACCGACGTACTTTGCTCAAATCAGCCGAAGGGCATGCGCAGCAGCCCCCCTATCCCCTCGACCACCTGGCTGACGAAGCCGGGGTAGACCTTGACCTCGATGCGGGCTGTGCCGGGGATGACGTCTGTGGGAAGGTTGATCACCTGGCGCGTGGACTCTTCCAGCCGGTCGGTGATGGCGAACTGGAACTCCTTGCCGTCCGGCATCACCCTCACCTCGCGGCGGATGGCGTCGCTCATCCCTTCGGCTCCGCTCAGGGCAGGCTGTTCGCCCCAGGCCGTCACCTGCAACGCCTGGGTGCCGAACTGCCGCGCCTTGATGCGGAAGTAGACCACCTCCACGTCGTTTTCGCCAATGATGATCTCTTTCTCGTTGGGGCGAGCGGGCTGCACTGCCCGCACGTCAATCTCCTGCAACTCGTACCAGTCGGCCGGCTCCAGCTCCAGTCGCACCCGCTGGGGTTCGGGCAGGTAGTTGTAGACCGCCACCGGCACCGCTACCTCGTCGTTCTGGGTCAGGTAGAGGGGCAGGTCCAGGTCTACGAAGAAATCCTGGAACACCCGCAGGCCGGCGGTGACGCTTCCCAGGTCGCCCCCCTGCGACGAGGCCAGCGCCGACAGCCGCCAGGTGGTGATGGAGTCGGCCATCGGGATCTCTAGCTCCACGAAGCCGCTTCCGTCAGTGATAGCCTGGGGGTTCCAGTAGAGGGTTTCGGGGAAGAACTGGCGCAGGCGTGGCGCTTCCTGAGCCTGGGGCCCGCCGGCTTCGACCGAGGGTGCGGGCATCGGCGTCGCCATCATTGGTTTCTCGACCATCACCTCTTTTTCAACCACCACCCGTTCCTCGATCACCATGGGACCGCCTCTATCCCCCAAGCCAAGAAGCTGGTTTTGCGGCGCGCTGGCGCCCATCCCACCCACGGCCAGGATCGGGAACAGGAGCAGCGGCGTGAAAAGCAGCAGCCCGGCGCCGACTCCTGCCGCCGCCAGCCAGCCCCGCCGCTCCACGCCGAAGCCTATGCCCCTCAACAAGAACGAGACGGGAATCAGCAGAAGCGACAGGCCCAGAGTCAGCACCCACGCATCGCTCGGCGACCAGTCACCCCGATTGACGGCGTTGATGGTAAGCGGCAGCAGCACAGCGTAGGCCAGCATCAGCACAAAGGCATACTTCAGCCCCTCGTCCCGACCCCGCCAGGCGTGGACGATCAGCCCGATCAGCGCCGCCAGTCCCAGCGAGATGAGGAGCAGCACCCAACTGCCCATCCCCTCGCTCAAGTAGTACTCCAGCTTGTCCAGCAGCGAAGCACCGCCGCGCCAGGGTGGGCCAGGCAGCAATGACAGCAGGCCGATCAGCGCCAGGACGGTCAGCACCGTCAGCAGCAGCGTGCGCCCCAGCACCCGCCGTCGCCAGAGCACGACCAGGGCGATGACTCCCATCGCCAGCGAGACCAGAACCAGCGCCCCGCCGAAGCCCTGGGCCAGGGTCTGGAAATAGCTGGCTTGGCGGGTCTTCACCGCCTGGATCTTCTGGGGACGCGAGTTGATCACGGAGCGGCGGTCGGTCGGCGACCCTTCGACGGCGCTCAGGACAAGCGATTGGGCCAGGGCTGCCTTGGCCGTGCGGTCTTGTGCTTCCCGCACCTCTGCTTCGACTGGCAGGGGCGCGGTCAGGTCCGGTAAGGTCAGCCCTGTGATCTGGTAGCGAGGCTCCAGCAGCTCTTTCTCCAGCAGGAAGTACAGCCGGGCGAACCCTGCCTCCTGCTCCGCCAGGGCGAACACCGATTCGTCCACGATGCTGACGCCGATGGCGCTCTGCAACGGCTGGCCGGCCTTCGTGGCCCGGAAGGCGACCGTGGCCAAATCACCCGGCCGGTAGGTTTCCTGGTCGGACGTCACCGCCAGCTCGATCCCCTCGGACGGCGTCACCACCACCAGCCGGGTGTCGCGCACGATGGTGCCATCGGACAGAATCTTGTAGGCGTGGATAGTCAGCGTGCCGAACAGCGTCTCGTCCAGGTCCACGTCGGCCTGTGCCCGCCCGTTCTGCACCTCCAGCGCCCGCGTGGAGATCGTTTGCCCTTCCTTGATGATGTCCAGATAAACAGCGTCCACCCCCCTTTCTTCCCCCCTACCAGGGGGGACAGAGGGGGGTGAAGTGAAGGCGTCCAGGTGCATCGTCTCGCCGACCTGATAAGCAGCCCGCTCTGGCCGCAGCAGCACCGTCTCGGGCGTCCATTCGCTCTGCAGCTCCAAGATGCGGGAGACACTGTTTCCCTGCGCGTCCTGGGCGGCGATTGAGAGACGAGCGGTTCCCTGTTGCGGGGTGAAGCGGAACTCGGCCAGGCCATGACGACCGCTGGTCAACTCGGTGGCATCAGCGACTGAAGTCGCTACTACGAGCGTGCGCTCAGCGGGCGCGCCGTCGGGGTAGGCGGTCAGCAGGTAGACGATGTTCTCCACCCCCGGCCGCAGTGTCCCGCTCTCGGCCACGGCCTCAATGAGGATGGGCTCCTGGGCCACCGGCACCGTCTGGGCGATGGCTTCGGCGTGCTCGGCCTGGTCAATCACCGTCACCTCCAGCCCGAAGGCGGCCTGCTCGCCCTCCAGTTGCCCGCCGACGAAGAACTGCGGCAGGTCAAACTCGAACTCGTAGCGGCCGGCCTCGTCGGTCTCCCCCCGCAGGTCCAGCACCTCTTCTCGCTCTACAGCGTAGATGTATCCCCGCATCCGCACCTCGCCACCGGCCACCGGCTTGCCGAAGAAGTAGTCGGCACGCACCGTGCCCCGCACCGTCTGGCCGGGGAGGTAGTAGGCCCGCTCAGTCTCCAGCGCCACCTGGAATTTGGGGAGCACGTAGGGCTTGACGGTAGCAGTGCGCTCGGATTCGGTCTCGCCCATCAGGGCGGTGATCTTGTAGAGACCGCTGTTCACCGTCTCGGCCAGAGTGAAGTCGAGGTCGGAGATGCCGTATTCCGATGGCGTGGCCGTCTCCCGAAGCAGCTTGTTCCCCTTCGGGTCCTCGATGGTGAACTCAACCGAAGGGCAATCGCCGTCGCCGCTGCACGCCGCCCGCAGGTCGGCTGTGCTCAATGCCAGGGCGCGGATGTGGATGGTCTGCCCTGGCTGGTAGAGCGGCTTGTCGGTGGTGAGCAGCAGCTTGTAGTCCCGCTCCACTCGCACCGCCTGCTCGACCCGGTCTGTCCCTTTGCTGGAACGGGTCTCCACCACCAGGGTTTGCTGTGGGTCCACCCCTTCCGGCACGGTGAACTGCACCTGGGCGGTGCCGGCGTCGTCGGTGCGCCCTTCGTAAAGAGTGAGCGCCTTGCCGCCAGCCTGTGGCTGCATCTTGACCGCCACCACGGCGTTGGCCACCGGCTTCGTCGTTTTGAAGTCGCGCACCACTACCCGCAGCGCGGCTGGTGTCCCGGGCGAGAACTCCGTCTGCCCCAGCACCAGTGTCTCCTGGTCGCTCACCTGCCCGGCGGCGGTTGCCGTGTACACGCTGGCTGCAATGGCCAGCACCACCAGGCCCACAATGAGCACCTTGCCCCACACCAGGCGTTTCTGCCAAATCTGTTTGAACATTAGAGGCCTCCTTTCATTGTTCCAGAGCGCACGTATTTCTGCGATGGGCGAAGGTCTCTCACCAAGCTCCTGACCTCCCCCCTAGCTTTGTCCACCTATTGGACGCTTACTGGGCTCAGAAAGTTCCCCCGCATTATAATGTCTATCTCAAAAGATATCCAGAGTGCGTAATTCCTTGAATGCAACAGAAAAGGGCCAGCACTTCAGTTCTGCTGACCCTTTGACTGGGCTCACGACATGCCATCCAGGCTACCCACCACGCTCCGCGACGAGGGCGCGGCGTGGTCGGCGGACACGGGTTAACGACTCGTGCTTTCTTGCTTTGCGCTTGGCTTGTATGGGCTTCCCCGTTACCAGGCTGTAGAGCACGTCTGGACAGAAATCCACCTCGTTGGGCCAGACGATGGTTCCCGCTTCTGGATCAACCTGCACCTGCTGAAAGAATTCAATGTCCTCCTTAACAAACCTACATGCCATAGTCTTTGGCCACGAGGGGCAGGTACAGACACGAACTCTTTAGCTCCCACTTCATGGCATCAAATCCGATTTGCCGCAGGGTGTTGGGATCTTCGCCTGTGGCGTCGGTCAGGCGGACATACTCCTCAGCGCTACCGCCGAACCTGTAGGTGCCCAGGCTCACCCATTCATCATAGTAATCAATCTGCCTTACCACCACAACTTCGGTGTCATCCGCGTGGTAGACCTCATACCGGGCGCTCTGGGTTGTGGCGTTGTCACGCGGCACGAAAACGGACACTTGATAGAAGCCACACTGCAGGAGGCCAGGGCGCCACTCAGCCCAGTTTCCGACGACGTCGCCGTTCACGTAGGTCCAGAATATGTGATTATTGTAGCCAATGGACGATTCCCACCAATACTCCGGAGTGCCGTGTTTGATGAACCCATCGTCCAGATCGTCAACGATGATAGTTCTTGGAGGCAGGGTCCCAGTAGCCGTGGGGGTAGGAGTGGCCGTGGCGATGGTTGTGCTGGTTGGGGTCGGAGTGTGAGTAGGGGTGTGAGTGGGCAGTACCGTGCCAGTGGGGGTGCTGGTGGGCGTTGGCGTGGGGGTCGGTGTCTCGGTGGGGGTGTTGGTTGGAGTGGCCGTAGCCGTGGGAGTGGGTGTCCCTGTGGGCGTTGGCGTGCTGGTGGCTGTCGGGGTGGGCGTCGGCGTCTCCCCAGAAGTACCAACAGCATATTTGAGCTCTCCACTGTCGCCGTAACTGATGTGGGGATAGTCGCTTGAGTCCAGGGCAAGGGAGGGGGCGCCCAGTCGAGAGCCGGAAAGGATGGTCTCACACTGCCAGGCATCGTCGGTGCCGCAGTTTCCCCCTGATCCCACTCTGACTGCATACTTCAGTTCCGACAGAGTTTCATCATGGTAGGCAACATGGGGGATACCGGCGCTGTCCAAAGCGATGGAGCCTGTGAACGGCAAGGGCTCAATGGCGAACGTCGTATCTATGGTCTCGATAGTCCAGCTTCCGCCATTCCTGGTCGCATACTTGAATTCTTCCATTTGGGAAGAAAAAGCGATGTGAGGATTAGCACTGGCATCCAACGCTATTGAGCTGTAAGCGCCGTGGACCCCACAGAGGGTCTCGCAGTCCCAGTTGCTTCCCGCGAAGCAGTTTCCTGCGCCCCCTCCCGCCCACACCGCGTACTTCAGCTCATTGGATGTGCTGAAATAGCTGATGTGAGGGACCCCGCTGCCATCTACGGCGATCGAGGTCGAGACACCCCCGCCTGGATCAACGATCTCGGTGGTCCAGGCTCCGAGATGGTTGGTAGCGTACTTGAGGTCGTCATTGGTATCATCAAAGTAACTGATGTGGGCGTTGTAGCTACCATCCAGAGCAAGAGAGTTGTAGCCACCTACTTCCCCAGCGGAGTCAACGGTCTCGTAACTCCAGCTCTCCCCACTCCTGATGGCATATTTGAGATCTCCACTGGCGCTGTAGCTGATATGGGGATTGCCACCAGCGTCTAACTCCAGGGAGTTGTACCTGCCAGCCTCACCTGCGGTTGCGACCCACCCAACATCCCAACCGTCGCCGTTCCACGCCGCGTATTTCAGATCACTGTGGGTTGCATCATAGTAGCTAACTGAGGGATTGCCGCTACCATCCAACTCCAAGGAGCTGAACTGGCCTACGTAGGATGGGATAGGTTCAATGGCCCAGCTCCCGGCACTCTTGACGGCGTAGTTGAGGCTGCCTGAGTAAGCCAGGTGAGGGTTATCGCTGCCGTCAATGGCCAGCGCAGTTTCTCCTCTTGGCTCAGCGGAGGCGACAGTCTCGCAATCCCACTTCCCTCCGCCGCAGTTGCCTCCCGATGACACCCGAAGGGCGTAGCGAACCTCGTTGGTATCCGAATTCCAATAGCTGAGGTGAGGTGTCCCCCCGCTGTCCAGGGCCAGCGAAGTCGCGTAGACAGGATCAAGAGCGGCGTCAACGTACTCGTAGTCCCAGGCGACGCCATCTTTGTGGGCATACCATGAGCCATGCATGCCATCCCCCACAAACCCGATGTAGGGAGTGTCGCTGCCGTCCAGGGCAAGCGAGGTGAAAGAACCTCCCGATGTCAGGGTCTCGATTTGCCACCCTGGGGGGCTACTGATCCACCTGGCGTACTTGAGGCGATCATTGGTCGCGTCACGGTAGCCAATGTGGGGAAGATCACTGCTGTCGAGGGCCAGCGAGCTATAGCTGCCCACATCGTCAGCAGAGTCCACGACCTGGCAATCCCAGGTACCTGTCAGGATCCAATTCTCGTATCCGCAGCCTCCTCCCGACCCTACACGGTTTGCATATTTGAGATCACCAGAGCCATCGTCGCGATAGCTGATATGCGGGTTGTCGGAGCTGTCCAAAGCAATGGAGGTGTAGGATACTCGCAGGTACTCCACGATCTCAGAGCTCCAGATTCCAGACTTGTTGGTGGCATAATAGAGGCGCCACGGCTCAGTGGCAAAGTAACTGAAATGCGCAAAGCCACTCGAGTCAATGGCGATGGAGGGATACCAGCCTGCGCCAGAGTGGATATCGTTGATGTACCAGGTTGAGTCGTTCTTGTAGGCATAATACAGATCCCCGGAAGAGTAAACGATGTGAGGGTTGGCACCATTATCCAGCGCCACATCCATCCCCCAAAGCGGGGGAACCTCACCTGAGTCCACAGTCTCAGTTGACCAATCGAGATCAGGCTGAGCCGCCACCGGAGATACAGGGCCTGCCATCGGCCCCAGGGCCAGGAGCAGGAGCAGCCCCCCCACCAACCCCGTCGCTACAAGGTTTCTTCGCTTCATCGAGATTCCCCTCCCTTCTTTCACCCTCCGGGATAAGTTATGGCACGCTTATCCCTTCGACCGGCACTCATCCGGCCTGTGGCCACCGCGGGCACTGACCGCGAGCGATGACCACGGCCACTCCGTCACAATTCATCCCTTTTTCGATCGCGTCTCGAATGTCCTCGCCGTGGTCCAGGTCAACCACGCGCACCATCCCGGCGCCGGCCTGCCGGGCCAGTGCTGCCAGATCCACCGCGCGCTGCGGCCTTCCCCGAGCATCCACTCGGCTGGCCGGGTGGGGCTGTCCGCCTGAGAGCGCGGTTGTGCCGTTATCGAGGATCAGCACCAACATCCTCACGCCTACCCGCGTCGCGTTCACCAGTGCGGCGAAGCCGGAGTGCAGGAAACTCGAGTCGCCGCACAGCGCGACGACTCGCTTTCCCGGGTCTCGCTTCGACAGGCTCAGGGCTATCCCGGCTGCCATCCCAATGCTCGAGCCCAGGCTGTTCTTGACATCCAGCAGTTTGTATGGCGGCAACTGGGCGCGAACCATGCAGCCTGGGTCACCGGTGATGACGACTTCGTCGCGCTTTCCCAATTGAGCGATGACCTCAGTGAGCGCATCAAAGGTGGGCACGTAGTGACAGCCATCGCAGAGAGGCTCTCGACTGGGCCAGGGCCGACTGCTCTCTCCCTCCGCAGGTAGGGCTAGATGGGGCAGAAAACGGTTCAGCGCGGCCGCAATGTGGGAAGCAAATAGCTCGCCAGCGCGGGGGACGTGGCCAGTGTCGCGGCCATAGATGGGCAAGGTCAGTCTCGCCGCTTGCGCGGCCGCCTGCACTGCCTTTTCAACCAAGGGGGCCGTTTCCTCCAGCACAAGAACCGACTCCACTGTCCGCAGAAAGGCCCTCACCCGCTCCACTGGCAGCGGGTAGAAGGTCCCCAACCGCAGTATACGTAACCCAGGTGGGACGGCGCCGCTCAACAGGTCCGAGAGCTTCTGGTAGGCGAACCCGGCTGCGATCACCCCTTGCGGCCCCTCCCCTTCTACCCCGTTGAGCGGCGAGTCCTCGAAACTGGCCTGGACTGCGTCTAGCCGTTGGCCCAGGCGCAGATGGTAGGGTACGACGTTGATCGGTAGAACCACCCAGCTCATGAATTCATGCTGAAAGGGGGGCGGCGCAAGGTTTCGGAACTCCTTGTCCAAGTCGGGGACTTCCGAAACCTGGATCTTCTCTTCGGCAAGAGAGAGAGCGCGGGTGAAGCGCAAGATGATTGGCAGGCCCGTCTCCTCCGACAGTTGGAATGCCTGGCGCATTGCTGCCTGCGCGTCGGAGACCGAGGTGGGTTCGAGCAGGGGGACCTCTGCCGCCAGGGCCAACTGCCGGCTGTCCTGCTCGTTTTGCGAACCCCAACCGCCAGGGTCATCGCCGACGAGGAGGACCAAACCGGCATTGCAGCCGGAGAGGTTGAAGGCCATGAGTGGGTCGAGCGCGATGTTGAGCCCCACGCTTTTCACGCACAGGAGTGAGCGTGTCCCGGCCAAGGAGGCGCCGAAGGCCATCTCAATAGCGACTTTTTCGTTGCTGGTCCACTCGACCTGCACCTCGTCGGGCGAGGTCAATTGGAGGATGGCATTGACAATGCCTGTGGCTGGCGCGCCAGGGTAACCGGTCACCAGTGAAACACCGGCCTGGATAGCGCCGTGGGCCAGCGCATAGGCTCCAGAAACAAGTTCGCTCATCTCCATCTCCTGATCCGCGCCTTACAGAGAGTCGTATCGGCCACCTAGAACCGGGACCCAATTATACCATTGAACTCCTGTCTGTGCAAGACATTGTCACGTCTGGGCTGTTGACAGTGTTGCCTAAACAGGCAAGATGGTGTAAAATAAAGGCCAGGCAATATATGGGAGGTGAACCTTGGAACGCGATCGTTGGACGCAGGCTGCCATCATTCTAGTAGCCATCAGCGCCGCTATCTTCCTGCTCGAAAAGGTCTGGCAGTTCAGCGGCTTCTTCGGCGACATTATCCTGACCTTTGCCCTGGCCTGGCTTATCGCTTTTGTCCTGGACCCTTTGGTCAACGGGCTCAGCGGTCGCCCTACACCCCGCGTTCTCACAAGGTGGGTGCGGCAGCGCGGGGGCGACCGAGTTGCCCATGTCTTAGAAAACCTTCATCTTCCCCGAGGCCTGGCCGTTAGTCTTGTCTACCTCGGCCTGGTGGTGGTCATGATAGTCATCGGCATCTTCCTGGTGCCAGTGACCGTGACCCAGCTTTCCCAATTGGGAGCCAAACTGCCCGAATACATTGCCCAGGCACCCGACTGGGCCGAAGCTTTGCAGAAGGAGCTGGCCAGATTTAACATCTACGTAGACCTGACGTCAATCTACCGGCCTGAGGAGATGACCCGGCGAGCCGAGTCCATCGGCACAGCCATCATCCAGAACGCTCTAGTCATCGTCACTCAAGTGGCATCGGGAGTGGCTAGCGCGCTCATCGTCATAATCCTCAGCTTCTATATGATGCTGGATGGCAAGAGAGTGGCCAAACAAGCTCTAGCTCTGGTTCCAGCCGAATACCATGATGAATTGTCCGTGGCAGGTGAGAGCATAGAACGCACCTTCGGTGGTTTTATTCGCGGTCAATTGCTTATGGCTTTGCTCTATGCGAGCTTCGTCATTCTCGCTATGACCATTGCTGGGTTGCGCTTTGCCGTAGCCATTGGGTCTCTGGCGGGACTGGTCATGTTCATCCCCGTCATCGGGGCCCCAATTGCGATGGTCATGCCAGCTATCATCGCCCTTTTTCAGAACCCCAGCCTGGCCCTTTGGATGCTCGTGATCATGACCGTCTACCAGCAGATCATCCTCCACATCCTGATGCCCAAGATAATGAGCGAAGTGGTAGGCATGCCGCCACTACTCATCCTGGCGGCCATAATGATCGGTGTTAAGTTGATTGGACTCTGGGGTTTCATCTTCGGCATTCCTGTGGCCGGAGCCCTCTACGCCACAGGCACTTTTTTTCTGGACCGCTGGAAGAAGGAGCAAAGGGAGCGCTTAGAAGAAATGGAGCTCCAGAAAACGGACGAGGACAATGACAGCGAATCTATGGATTGAGTGAATCGGGGCTCTTCAGCATGGATTCGTTCAATCCCTGAAAACCGGCCTGAGCCCCGTCGAAGGATTCGCTGCCAACTGCAGAGCACCTAAACGAATCGCAGACTTGACAATCTGTCGGATTTCAGTATAATACTTACATCCTGTTCAAGGAGGTTAATGTGCGCACTGTGATGTTCATCGCTAGCTTGTTCCGGCTCCGCGATAACAGCGGAGATTACTTGTTTCCTTGTCGTAGTGCGCCTCGTCGAAGGTTGACGTAAGGTTACCGCAGGCCGTGGGCGCACGCGACGCCCACGGCCTTTTTTTGTTCCATCCCGACATTTCTGCGTAAGGCCGTGGGCATTGTCCACGGCCTTGTTTTTTGTTGGCCAGAGTTTCAAATGGAGGAGGTACCAGACCATGTCAGTACCTGTAACCAAGTCCGATTTCCAAACCGCTGTTTCGGACAAGCGCCTGGTTGGTTTGTGGCGCCTGTTGACCGGTTTCCGCCTGGCCTACGTGGGGGCGTTAGTCGGCGTAGGTGTGGCGGCTGTGCTTCAAACGGGCAATGCGCTGTTGCTGCGCTATCTCGTAGACGATGTGCTGGGACAGGGAAGGTTCGACCGCACCCTGTTGCTTATCGGGTTGGGATTCGTGGCCCTGGCGTTGGGACAGGGAGCGCTATCTTTCCTCAGCGGCGTGTTGACTGCCCGGACGTCGGAGGGGATCGCCCGCCGTCTGCGCAACTACCTGTACGATCACATCCAGCGGATGTCATTCACGTACCACGATCATACGGAGACCGGCGAGTTGATCCAGCGCGCCACCTCGGATGTGGACGCCGTACGCCGATTCTTCGCCGACCAGGCCATCAATGCGGGACGCATCGTCCTGCTCTTTGTGATCAACTTCGTGGCCTTGTGGAGCATGAACGCGCGGCTGGCGCTGCTTTCGGTAGTGGTGGTGCCGCTGATTGTGGTCGTATCGGTTTTCTTCTTCAAGAGAGTCACGAAGGCCTATGAAGCATACCAGGAGCAGGAGGCGAAGCTTTCGACTACCTTGCAGGAGAACCTGACCGGGGTGCGGGTGGTCAAAGCCTTTGCTCGCCAGGCCTACGAGCAGGAGAAATTCGAGCAGGATAACTGGGAGCAGTTCCAGCGCGGCCGACGGCTGTTGACGTTCCACTCGCTGTTCTGGCCGAGTTCTGACATCCTGTGCGGTTTTCAGATGGTGGGTGCTTTCCTGGCAGGCGCGTTGATGGCCATCAACGGCACCATCTCGGTGGGGACCTACGTGGCTGCCGTGCGGATGATCGTGTGGCTGATCTGGCCGATGCGCAACCTGGGGCGGCTGATCGTGCAGATGTCCACCGGGATGGTGTCGTACATGCGCGTCGTCAAGCTGATCAAGGAAGAGCGCGAGTCCCTGGATGAGGGCACGTACCGGCCAGACGACAACGTGCGTGGGGAAGTTGTCTTCCGCAATGTCCGCTTTGAGTACGCTTCGACTGAGCTCAGCGCAGGCGACGGCGCGGATGGCGCAGTGCTCAAGGGGATCAGTTTCCGGGGCGAGCCGGGACAGGCCGTGGCCCTGCTCGGTTCGACCGGTTCGGGCAAGACCAGCCTGGTCAACCTGCTGCCCCGGTTCTACGAGTACACCGGCGGCAGCCTGACCCTCGATGGGGTGGAGCTGAAGGAGTACCCGCGCCACTATCTGCGCCAGCAGATCGGCATCGTGGAGCAGGAGCCGTTCCTGTTCTCCCGCACCATCCGCCAGAACATCACCTACGGGATGGGACGGGAGGTCTCCGACGAGGAAATCGTCACGGCGGCTCGGATGGCGGCCATCCACGACGTGGTGATGACGTTCCCCGATGGGTACAACACGCTGGTGGGTGAGAAAGGGATCACCCTCTCGGGTGGGCAGAAGCAGCGCATCGCCGTCGCGCGCACGTTGTTGAAGGACCCACGCATCCTGATCCTGGACGATGCCACCTCGTCGGTGGATACGGAGACAGAGGGTGAGATTCGCCAGGCACTGGAGCGCCTGATGGAGGGACGCACGACGTTCATCATCGCTCACCGCATCCAGAGCGTGATGAATGCCGACCTGATCCTGGTGCTCGACCGGGGGCGGATCGTGCAACGCGGGACGCACGAGGAGTTGATGGCGCAAGAAGGGATCTACCGTCGAATCTACGACTTGCAGGCCCGCATTGAGGACGAATTGGAGCAAGAACTAGCCGAACAGACTTCCGAAGCCTGTAGTGAGCGTAGCGAATCTATCTGGGAGACTTCGGAAGTCTGGGAGGAGGTTGCCTATGTCGCACTATGAGTTTGAAGAGGAAGAATTCACAACCCAATTCAACGGCCAGACCATTCTGCGCATTCTGGCTCAGGCCATGCCTTATCGGCCGTGGTTGGTCGGGTTTCTGCTGGCCACCCTGTCCGTGTCACTACTTGATGCCTACTACAACTTGCTCGGCAAGCGGATCATAGACGAGGGCATCATGGCAGGCGATAAGACGGCGCTCACGCGGATCGTCACCCTCTATGGCTCGTTGATCCTGGTGTCGGCCGTGTCAGTATTTACCTTGATCTACCTGACCGGCATACTGGGGGAGCGCGTCCGCTACGACCTGCGGAAGAAGATGTTCGAGCATCTGCAGGAGCTGTCATTCTCCTACTTCGACCGGACACCGGTGGGGTGGATCATGTCGCGCGTCACCTCCGACCCTGACCGCATCGCGCAACTGGTGACGTGGGGACTGCTGGACAGCACCTGGGCGGTAATGAGCATCGCCGCGTCGGTTTACTTCATGCTGCGCATCAACTGGCGGCTGGCTCTGATCGTCTTCACCATCGTCCCGGTGCTGGTGGTCGTGGCGGCCCAGTTCAAGAAGAAGATCATCGTGGAGTATCGGCTGGTGCGCAAGCTCAACTCCAGGATCACGGGGGCCTACAACGAGAACATCACCGGCGTGCGCGTAGTGAAGGCGCTCTGCCGGGAGGAGGAGAACCTGCACGAGTTCGGCGATCTGTCGGGCGAGATGTATCGCGCCGGCTACCGGGCGGCCTGGCTTTCGGCGCTGTTTCTGCCGACGGTGCAGTTGATCAGCGCACTGGCGCTGGGTAGCATCGCCTGGTACGGCGGGTTGCAGGTTCAGGTGGGCAGTTTGACCATCGGCAGCATCCATGCTTTCGTCTCGTACGTCATGTTCATGCTCTGGCCTGTCCAGGACATGGCTCGCGTCTACTCCGAGATGCAGCACGCCATCGCCTCGGCCGAGCGCTCTTTCTCGCTGATTGACGCCGTGCCCGAGGTGACCGACCGCCCCGGCGCCATTGATCCCGGCACTATCCGGGGCGACATCGAGTTCGACCACGTGGACTTCTACTATGCCTCCCCTTCCTCCCGCCCCCCTGGCCCCCCAAAGTTGGGGGGAATGGGGGGAGGGGGGAAAGAGGGGGGAGAGCTGGTGCTGCAGGACTTCACGCTGAAGGTGAGGCGCGGCGAGACCATCGCGCTGGTTGGGCCGACGGGTGGGGGCAAATCCACCATCGTCAACCTGCTGTGCCGCTTCTACGAGCCCCAGGCAGGCGTGATCCGCATCGGCGGGCGGGATTACACCGAGCTATCCCTGCACGCCATCCAGTCACGCATCGGCGTGGTGCTGCAGACGCCGCACCTGTTCTCCGGCACCATCCGCGAGAACATCCGCTACGGGCGGCTGGACGCCACGGATGGGGAGATCGAGAAGGCAGCAAAATTGGCCAGTGCCCATGGCTTCATCGTCACGCTGGAAAAGGGCTACGACGAGGAGGTGGGCGAGGGCGGCGTGCTGCTCTCGGTCGGGCAGAAGCAACTGGTCAGCCTGGCGCGGGCGATCCTGGCGCAGCCGGAGATCTTCATCATGGACGAGGCGACCAGTTCCGTGGACACCCTGACCGAAGCGCTGATCCAGCGGGGGATGGAGGCAGTGATGAGGGATCGCACCAGCTTCGTCATCGCCCACCGCCTCTCGACCATCAGGCGGGCCGACCGCATTCTCGTCATCGAGGACGGGCGCATCGCCGAGATGGGCACTCACGCCGAGCTACTGCGTGCCCAGGGCCACTACTACCGGCTGTACACCAAGCAGTTCAGGCGCCAGTTGGAACAGGAGTACGACGTCTTCAAAGTGCCCAGCCCGGTAGCGGCTTGATGTCAGGTGCAAGTAACGAGGGAACTGAGAGGCAAAGCCCCCGGTTCCCTCGTTACTCATTGTCTCATTACTCATCACCTCGTTACTCGTTGCCTACCCCTCAGCCGATGACGCCCAACTCCTGGCCCACCTTCGCAAAGGCCGCCAGCCCCTTGTCCAGGTCGCCCCGGCTGTGGGCGGCGGTGTTCATCACCCGGATACGAGCCGCCCCACGAGGCACGGTGGGGAAGCCCAGGGCCATGGCGAAGACCCCCTCCTCGAACAGCCGCGCCGAGAACTTCTTGGCCAACGGCGCCTCGCCCAGCATCACCGGCACGATGGGCGTCTCCGTCCTGCCAGTGTCGAAGCCCAGCCCCTTCATCTCGGCTTTGAAGTAGTGGGTGTTCTCCCACAGCTTGTCCACCAACTCGGTGGACTCCTCCAGCAGGTCAATGGCCGCCAGGCAGGCGGCGGTGTCGGCGGGGGTGGTGGCGCTGGAGAAGAGGAAGGGACGGCCCCTCTGGCGCAGGTAGTCAATAATCAGCTTCTTGCCAGAAAGCGACCCCCCGACCACGCCGAAGGCCTTGGAGAACGTCCCCATCTCCACGTCAAACCTCCCGTGCAGGCCGAAGTGATCAACGATGCCTCGCCCACCCCGGCCCAGCACCCCCTCGCCGTGGGCGTCGTCCACCATGGTGATCACCCCGTACCTCTCGGCCACCTGGTACAGCTTGTCCAGGGGAGCCACGTCGCCGTCCATGCTGAACACCCCGTCGGTGACCAGCAGGCCACGGCGGTACTGGCCAATGTTCTCCTTGATGACTCGCTCGGCGTCCTCAGGATCGCAGTGCTCGTAGACGACGATGGTGGCCCTCGACAGCCGGCAGCCGTCAATGATAGAGGCGTGGTTGAGTCGGTCGGAGAAGACCACGTCCTCCCGGCCCACCAGAGTGGGGATGGCTACCTGGTTGGCCACCAGGCCGCCCTGCACGTACAGGGAAGCCTCCACGCCTTTGAACTCGGCCACGCGCCGCTCCAGCTCCAGGTGCAGGGCTTGCGTGCCGGCGATGGTACGCACCGCTCCTGGGCCGACGCCCCACTGGTCAATGGCCCGCTTGGCCGCCTCCTTGATTTTGGGGTGGTTGGCCAGCCCCAGGTAGTTGTTGGTGCAGAAGTTGAGCACCCTCTTGCCGTCCACCACCATCCAGGCATCCACAGGCGATTCCATGGTGCGGATGTTGATGAACAGCCCTTGCTCTTTCAGGTTGGCCACATCTTCGGTGATGAAAGCCAGTTTGTCATTCATGGTTCTTGTCCTCCTTGACATATTTTTGCGTGAAACGTCAAACGTGAACGGCGGATTACTGCGACAGGTCAGGTGCACCCATGAACCGCCCCAGGGCAGTCCGGGCATCCTCCAAAGCTTCCAGCTCGTCCACCAGATACAACTCGATTCCCAGGCGGGAGGTGAGGGGCTCCAACAGGTCGTAGGCCTCCTCCCTTATGACCCAAAGCTCGGTCGGCAGCCTTTTCAGCCTCTCGGCCAGTGTTATAAATCGCCAGGGAAACTCTGCCAGGTAGTTTTCAGGGGAGGCTATGTCGGTGCCAAAGATGAAGCCCGCCCTGTGGTCCACCGTCATCGTCATGTAGGGATAGTAAGGTCTTTCGCCTTTGCTCTCCTGCACAGCGGAGGGCGAGAGGAAGAAGTCCATCTCCCAGATGGCGTCCATAAACTGGGCCGCCTTCTTGAGCCTGGCCAGGCGAAGCTCGTCCAGGGGCACGTCTGGGAGCTCTTCCTCCTCCAGCAGAGCGGGCTCCAACCAGGCATCTCTCCAGGAGAGGCCCTCCACCGTTTCCTCCGGCACCCTGACGAACCAGAGTTCGTCGTTGGGGGGATCAATGAGAGCGGGGTCTTCTTTGAAGCGGAGGCAGACCTCCCTCGCCTGTTGCAGGGCCAGGGTGAGAAACCTGGCTTCGTCGCCTGTCAGGTACCAGGGATGGTATGCCGGACGATAACTGCGGAACAGCGGCCAGGCGTTTCTCCCCCGGAACTTCAGGCCCAGGCGTTTGATCACCTGGCGATCCTCTTTTGTCAGCTCTTCTCTGTTGGCGAAGGAGGCCATCAGGCACTTCTGCAGCATGAGCTCTTCAAAGGCTTCGGAAGGATCCGGAGGCGGCTCGGATGCGATTCGCATATAGCTTTCCAATCCCTCGCTGCCCAGGTACAAGGCCAGGGCAAACATCTCTCCCAGATTGCCCATGATGCAGCAGTAGCCGATCTCCCCACTGGCCGGATCCTGCACCCCGAAGACGTCCGAGTCGTACATCCAGGTCCAGGCCTCGATCTCTTTGAATTCCAGCGCCGCCTGATAGAGGGCCTGCCAGTCGGCTGTAGTTGGTGACGTTTCTTTCATGAGTTATAGACCTCCTGTTGGTTGTGAGAGAGGCCATTGGACCTCCCTATTCTCTCCTGCTTCAGCTAAGGAAGCATTACCGGTTCTTACCAGTACTCTTCTTCGTACAGCAACTTCTCCAGTTTGGTCAGCGCCGTCCGCACCGAGCGCAGGCGGCGAGCCGCTTCTGACTCCGTGTCCTTCTCCTGGAACGTGGCCTGGGCCAGGCTGGCGGCGGCGCGCAGCAGTCCGAACGCCGCGCCTTGCAGTTTGGTGTCGGTCTGGCGCATCTTCTTCGTCTGGGCGACGATTTCGTCCACGGCTGGCCGCCAGTCGGGTGCCGGCTTGCGCGGGGCCTTGCGGTCCAGGCTGGTGCGCATCTGAGCCTCTCCTGTCGGGCCAGCCAGTTGCTCGATGATCCCTTCGCGCTCCTTCAGACGGTTGTACTCCTCGGTCAGGCTGGTGCGGATGCCCCTGCCGAAAGTGATGCGATAAAAGTTCAGAATCCCGTCATAGACGATGCGGTCACGGAAGGGCAACAGGGTCGCTTGCACCAGAATGGGCAATGGGGCACCTCCCGCCACTGCCTCTAGCGGATCGCACAGCCCCAGAACGCCGTAGAGGTGGGGCGTCCCCCTGCCGCTCATGAAGACGGTGTATGGTTTCAGGTGGCGCATGATGTAGAAATCGCCGCTGACCCGGTGACGCCAACTGGCAACGATGGTCAGTTCCTGGGGCGAAAACCGCTCCGGGTTCTCGGCCACGAAACGTTCCAGCAGATCGGGTTTAGCGTAAAGCGCGTCGCTCAGTTTGGTGATTTGCTCGACGGGCTGCTTGCTGACCTTCTCGGCAGTGGTGGCCTGGGGAATGACCTCGAGGTGCTGGTTGGCGTAAGCCAGCAAGGGCAAGCGGAGCTTGTAGAATAGTTGGGTGTCTTCAGTGGGCAGGTTCATGGTGTTATTCCTCCTTGCGATCTATCTGTTGCCCTTCACTGAGGGCGATTAACACTGGTACCTCTTTGGTTGCTAGCTGAACAACTTAATCACCGATCAGTGTTTCGCTCATGCACCCACTGGCTGCACTTGCCCTAACTCCCTTGCCGCATCTCCCTGCTTGCATTCACATCAAGCAATGAAATCTCATCAGTAATCTCATCAAATCCCAGCTAATCTCATCATGTCGCAATGTAGTGAGTGTTACGACCTTGACCGACACGGACTGCCTGTCCTACCTTCACCAGCTTACTAAGGTCTCGCGTAGCAGTTGGCATAGTGACGTCAAACTGCTGGCAATACTCTCTTCATGCGCTCAATGCCCGTTCCAAATTGTTCAATGTATCCGGCGCGATAGAGCAATCCAGCCAGGTCAGGGTTGCGCCACACCGGGGGCGTATGGCCCAAGGTCTCCACGGTGATGGGCGGCAGTAGCCCACCGGGGTTTTCCACCTCAATCCGGTCGGCATAAACGGCCACTTGCACCCGGCTGCCGGCCTGCCAGTAGTCGCGGTGGATCACGGCGTTAGCGATGCCTTCACGGATGGCCGGGAAAGGGTGCTCGGTGATCTCCGCTCGCCGGGCGTGGTAGATCTTGGAGGCAATGAGGAGCACAGCGGCCATCGTCGGCGTCAGGCATTCGTCCACGACCCGTAGCACCTTCAGGCGACGTAGGGCTTCGGTCATAGGCAGGTCAGCCGAAGTGTCGGGCAGGCGCCCGCGACGAATGGCCGTCTCCAGGAAGCGGCGCATGCGGGCGGGGTCAACATCATCCAGGGAGGCTCCGCTGGGCTGGTCGTCGAAGCGCGGGCGGCTTTCCAGGAGCAACCGGCGCTGCTCGTCCCGCGACAGTTGGGCCGTGACCGCGCCCACTCGCCGGTAGGCTCGCCCGTAGGCCAGGTGAGGCCGGTCGTGGCCGGCCGCTACGGTCACAGCGATGACTGTTCGCCCGTCCAGTTCCAGGTACTCCACCTGCGGGTACAGAGGCGGGTCGGTGTTGTCAACGATGACGTTGACCACCCGCTCGCGGGTGTTGGCCCCCAGAGTTACCCCGATCACCGTACCGTCGGCCCGCACGCCAAAGAGCAGCGTGCCACCCTCGGCGTTGGCGAAGGCGACAATGGTGCCCACGGCATCCTCTAGCTCAGCCAGGGAGCGCTTGAATTCCAGGCGTTGCCCCTCGCCCTGGGCGATCAAATGCAAAAGCTCGTCTGGTGTCATGTTGCTTCCCTGTTCACGTCCTCGGCAAGTTCAGCCGGATACCGGCCCACCCGGTCGAGATACTCCTGGGTCACACAGGCCGGACAGATGACCTGCACCACCCACTGATGAGGCGTGCCAATAGACAGGAGCGTGATGACACAGACCTTGCCACAGACGGCACAATTATGGGCTTCAATCTGGGATTCCATGATCTCCTCCCTTATCTCCACTTTGGGTGGCTGCCTTCGGCGCAAAATAGTCCCGGCAGATTTCCACCAGCCGGGCTACCAGGTCAGGATAATCGCTAACACACCACTCTTTGCCGGTTTCATCCCAGAAGTAAACCTTTTCGTCGTCCCAACCGTGCAGCCTGGGTTCGTGCTTGAATCCTGTCATCGTGTCACCTCATTCCTTTCAGGACAAGGATAATCTCAGTTTCTGGCGCATGAAAGCGCGCACTGTCCGCATCGCCTTCACGGCAGCGCGCGCTTCGTCTTTCGTCGCAAACTCGCTCGGATAGCGAATGTCCACAGCGTAGTCGTTGAGGAGCAACAGCAAATCGCGGGTGAATTCAAAGTCTGCGCTGATCGGTGTGATTAACCCTAACAGCACCTCAAGGTCGTGGATGGGGCGAAACGGGATTTGGCGATGGATCAAAAACGCTTTCAGATATTTCTCGGCGCACTGTTGTGCGTGAAAGCAGACCGCGTCGTAGTTTGGGGCTTTGCGTGCTCGCATCTTTCGCTCAGCGGTCTGAAAATCACCTTCGGCTTTCTCGACCCATTCACTGACGATGCTGTTCATAGACCACCTTGCCTTGTGTCATGATTTCACGCAAGAAAATATCGCCCAGCGCGATACGTTCCTCCAATTCCTTAGGCGTGCGCACGATGATGTCCAACGGGAACGGCCGGGGTGACAGGGCACGAGAAATCTCAAGCCGCTGCTGGCGTGAACGCAGAGGCGTCTCCATCACCACCAGCAAATCCACGTCGCTCTCCGGCCTGGGCTTGCCGCAGGCGTAAGAGCCGAAGAGGACGATCTTCTCCGGCTGGAACTTCTCCGCGATCTGCTTCACCACAGCGCGGATGGCCTGCATGGGAATGCGACGACGTTCGTTGACGTTGGGTACTTCAATCGCTTTCATTGATTCTCTCCAGAATGGCCTGCCCTTCGTCCAAGCTCTCAAAGATAAATCGTTCCCGAATCGTTCCCACGATCAAGGAGCCATGATGTAATAAGTGCCTCAGTTCGTCTCGGTTCATGCCAATCCTCCCCACCGTGCCGTCGTCAAACCAACCCTTCGGGCAGAGCCTCAGGGCGAAGCCTGGCCCGTTGCAGGCGATCACGCAACGCCGGCCTGTTGGCGTAGCGCTCTTGCAGGCCCGCGACCCGCGTTTGGAAATCGGCCAGGCGGCCCTGGTAGTCGGCCAGGTCGCGCAACTTGAGGAGCAGCGCTACCGCTTTGTCGTAAGAGGCGGATTTCTTCTCCTCAATGAGCGCCACGACGTCACGCCAGGTTTCGGCCTCGTGCGGCGCGAACGCCTGCAGCTCCTGGATGCGCCTGGCCTCGGCGGCTTCGGCGGCGCGCCGCTCCGCCTCGCACCGCAGCCGGTCGGCGGTCGCCCGCAGCTCGCCCCACGTGCGCCGGGGCGCGCTGACGGCCGGTCGGGACGCGCCGGTCAGCTCTTGCAGGCGACGGTTGAGCGCCAACGACAAGTGCGCCTCGCCACGCGCCAGCCGCACCAGGAACGCATCGCGTTCGGCCGGGGACAGGCGAGCGATGGCCTCTTCCGGCGGGATGGCAGGCGCCGGTTGGCGCTGCGGGCTGGCCCCGGCCGCGGCCTGGATGAGGTATTCGTCCAGGTCGAAGAGCTCGACGAAGCTCGTCAGGGGTGGGGAAAGCTCGCTCAGGCCGGGCGGGACGGGTGGCTCAAGCTCGGCGTCGTCGGCGTCCTGGAGTTCGGCGGCGCGCAGCCAGGCCAGGTACAGCGCCCGGTAGTCCCCTTCCAGCAAATCATCGCGCAGCCGGCTCAACGAGGAGAGCCAGCCCTCACCCTCAATCCAGTCGCTTCCCTCCTCTTCGTCCAGCGAAATGTCCAGGATCAAGTAGTCGCCGACCGGCTCCAGCTCGATGCAATACTTCCACAGGTACGGCTCGATCTGCCTGGGATCCAGCAGGCCCTTGGGGAAGCGAAACGCCAGCCGCTTGCTGCCCCAGTTGGCCAGGTACAGGAAGGCATCGAAATAGCGCGCCAGCACCTGTTTGGGGTCATGTTTGAAGTCGCCCCAACTGTACGTGACGACCGCCTGCGACGACGTGACTTCAATGTGGCTGGACAACTCGTTCACCGCGGCCCGCTCTTCGGGAGTGAGCGGCCGGTCAAGGGTTTGCCATTCGTAGTACTGATACTCGCTCATCGGTAGTGTCCTTCCATCAATACAAATTGGAGCTCATACTGAAACACTTCGGCTACTGCCCTTCCCCTTGGGCGATCAGATACAGAAGTTTGTCTCGTGTCACGCTGCTTTCCGGTTCACGTCCTCGGTTCTACCGCTACTTCGGCGCGCTGTCGTCGGAGTACGTCGGGTTTCGCCCTGAAGCTCGGCCCGAAGGGTCGCAGGCGCGACAGATGTCGGAGAAAAGGGATTGTTTGGTCATGGATGTTCTCGAGTTTCAATGGGTTGATGTTCGGCAGCAGGATTAGCGGTCGGCTCCCCGCAGACGGGAGCGCAAGCAGGGATCACGACTCCTGACCCACATGGGACAAGTTCAGGCCTACAGCAACACGGATATTAAACGCGCTGCGAGCGAAGCGGGCAGAGAGGCTCAAATGCGCAATGTCCCGCACTCACATTGCTTCAGCTTAGCACTCCGGGGTGTGTAGTCTTTGTTGGCCTCTTTGCCGCACTTTGCGCAGACAAAGAGCGCCTCGAATTCATCCAGGTCTTGAAGTGTAACCTCGATGTCTCCCCTGCTCAACGTAGTTGCTTCAAGACGCCTATGATGTGACCCTATGTTCGTAAGAAGCTGATCGCTTTTGACGCCGTTGAATAGCGTCTTTTGCTCAGGAGAGCGGAGGCTTTGATTCGTCTTGAGATATTGGACCAGACCGTCGATCAACTCTGCTCCCTCCCGCTGGTCGCTTGATCGGCCGATTCGGAATTCAAGTCGTACACCAAGCTTCTCACATCGCTTCTTCAGAATGGCCTCAATGAGGGTTCGGCATCTGTTAGCAGCCAATGGAATGCGGTTAGTATCAAGCAACCATTCTATCTCCTGTCTCAGAGAGAGATGGGTATCGATCAACTGAATACCTCTCTCGAAGGTCCACCGCCCGGCCTCTTTGAAAGCCCACTGTCCTTGAGGTAGATCGCGCTTCAATTGTTCGAATCGCTCAAACTCAGCGCAAATCCGCTGAAGAGAAGCGACCTGTGCCTCATATCTGTCCACCATTCGTCGGAGTTCGACATATCTCAAGTACCACTCTGACGCACTCTTCAAGCGGCTTACATTCTCATAGATTTGACTGAGATTCTGCCATCACTGCCTCCTTAATGACTATCTCGCTGTCTTGCTACGTTCGCGATGCGGCCTTCGACTATGTCGTTGCAATGCGGGCCGCTCTCACCAGGGCGCCGTGCCTCAGACGCTCGGTTCACCCTCACACCCCATACACCCGCCTCTACAACTCCTGCACCGCCCCGGCCAACTCCTCGACGACGCCGCAGCGGTGGGCCACGCCGATGATGTTGCCCATGCGGTCAAAGCCTGCCCTGAGCGTAGCCGAAGGGGGCAGGACGTTGAAGACTTTGGTCGTATCCTCAGGCGCTATCGGTCGCCTATCGGCTAACGAATTGCTGGGTGATTGACAATTGCCAAGAATTACCAACTAATTGCCAAGTCACCTGGCATTTTCGGCAAGCTTGTAGAAGCGACCTCGCCGAGAGCCAATGGTGACCAAGAGACCACGAGCTACCAAATCAGTCAGGTCATTCAGAGCAGTGGTATCGGACACCGCAAATAGCTCACGGTACTCTTTGTTCGTGACTCTTCCTTGCTTGGCGATGTACTCCATCGCCTTGATCTGTCGCTCATTCAGTCCTTGCATCCAGGCCGGCGGCGCTTCTTGCATAAACTTCTCACCTGGCCCAATCAACGTCACCACAAACTCGCCGCTCAATTCTTCGAACTGGGGCCGGGGCAGGCCGTGCTGTTCCATGGCCGCCGTCATACGACGGATACCCGTTCCCAGCTTCTCAATGAACCCGCCCAGGTCACGGAACACCTCGACGATGGTCCGATTCCGCAACACCGAGCGGCTCTTGAGCTGCCGGATCTCCTCCAGGGTGATCTCCGGGAGCAGCGTGCCCGGGCTATGCACCTCGATGCGGTCGTCGAAAACGAAGACACGGATGCCTTGCCCCAGCAGACTGTAGTCACGATGGATCACCGCGTTCACCAGGGCTTCCCGGACGGCCTCCCGGGGGTATTCCGGGTAGTCAATTCCCTCGAAGCCAACCACCCGATGCCCCGTTCGGGTGTTGCGATAGACAAAGCGCTCGGCTTCCAGTACCATCTCCGGCAGCGGCCCCCGCAAGTCCTGACGATCCAGATAGGTGAGCACATCGCTACCCTTGAAGCGCACACAGGTGACCTCGCTCTGGGGCAGCCAGCGCTGAGGCTCATCGGCAAAGAGGAGCACCCCGGCATGGGTGGGGACAAGCTTGCCGTCTGCTTCCACGGCACACCCCAGATTGCGCAACAGTTCCTCGTGGCTCAAAAGGAGAGGCGTATCGGTCAGGGCTTCGCGCCGTCGGATGTAACGGACGATAAGGCCCGGGGATAGGTCAGACAAGGCCGCTCCGGTGTTGGGCAAGGTTTCGTAGCGCACCTCCCCGCCCTCCAGATACAGGCGCCGGATTTCCTCAGCAGTCGCCTGACGGTTAGTCGAGCCTACGCGGATGTAGGGCCGCACCTCGCCACGTACGAAGTAGGGACGCCTGGCCCCTCTCGGACAGATGACCACCACGAACTCTCTGCCCTGGCAGGTCATGATCTCGATGGTGGGCAACACGTCCAGGCCCAGACGGTCACGGATGATGTTGACGATGCCAGTCTCTACCCCCTGCGGGCTGGCGACACCCACTGGACGGCGTTGGTCGTCCACGCCGATGACGACAGTGCCGCCTCGGGTGTTGTAGAAGGCGGCAATCAGCACTGCCAGGTCCGAAGAGGCCGGCAGTGCCTCTTTGAAATCCAGCGTCTCGCCCTCCCGCTGCTGGAGTAAAGACGCAAAAGCCTCTGCGTTCAATGTCTATCTCCTCCTGAGTGCCATTCTCAGGCCAGTCGCCTGTGGCACAGCAGACCAGCGGACTCTCCTGACATCGAGGCCAACCATCCGACTATCCGCTTCTTATCCGCTGCCCCAGCTTGTCTAGCATATCCGCAGTCATGGCCGCCAAATCGTAGCTCGGCTCCCAACCCCATTCCTCGCGGGCGGCGCTGTCGTCAACGGTCATGGGCCAGGAGTCGGCGATGGCTTGCCTGAAGTCGGGCTGGTACTCGCAGGTGAACTCAGGGATGTGTTTCTTGATTTCCGCTACCAACTCGGCGGGGGAGAAGCTCATGGCTGCCAGGTTAAAATCGGAGTGGTGCTTAAGCCCGGAGAGGTCGGCCTCCATCAAGTCAATGGTGGCCTTGATGCAGTCGGGCATGTACATCATAGGCAACACCGTGTCTTCTCTCAAAAAACAGGTGTACCGCTGGTGCTGGATGGCCTCGTAGAAGATCTCCACGGCGTAGTCGGTGGTGCCGCCGCCCGGAAGGGTCTCGCTGCTGATGATGCCGGGATAGCGCACCCCGCGCACGTCCAGGCCGAAGCGCTGGAAGTAGTAATCGCAGAGCAGTTCCCCGGCTACCTTGGTGACGCCGTACATCGTCGTCGGTCGCAGGATCGTCTCCTGGGGCGTGTTGTCACGAGGGGTGCCCGGGCCGAAAGCGGCGATGGAGCTGGGGCAGAAGACCCGGGTCATCTCACGTTCACGGACGACTTCAAGAACATTGTACAGGCCGTTGATGTTCACGTCCCACGCCAGTTGGGGTTTTTCCTCGCCTACGGCCGAGAGGACGGCGGCCAGGTGGTAGATAGTGTCAATGTCATATTTCTCCACCACCTCCTCGACGGTCTCCCTCCTGGTGACGTCAATGAACTCGAAAGGACCTGACACGCACAGCTTCTCGCTGGGCCTGGTTTTGTGCCCGGTGGCCACGACGTTCTCATGGCCGTACCTCTTGCGGAGTTCCATTGTTAATTCAGAGCCGATTTGACCGCAGGCCCCGGTCACGAGGATGTTTTTCATTTCCGACATTGGCTTTGCTCTCCTTTGAGTTGGATTGTGTGGCGCCAAAGTCAGTATAGCACAGCACTCTTTTTTCGTCAAGGGCGGCTTGAAATTATGGGCAAAAGGTGCTAAAATGGGTTAGTATCCTGGCTGGGGTAGAGAGTGCAAGTAACGAGTCAACGAGTGACGGGTCAACGAGTAATGCGTCAGCGAGTAACGCGAAGAGAGGAGGCGTCAATCATGCTGTTACGAGGCAAGATTCAAAGGATGATCATCGCGATAGCCCTGGCATCCTCGCTGGGCTTCATCTTCCTTTTCCTTACGGCTTGCGCTGGGAGCACCCCTCAGCCAACTCCTACGACGGAGAAGCCTTCGCCAACGCCAGAGCCGACACCCACGGCGATCATAGACAGGTTTTTTCATGCCAGGCAGCAGATGGTTTGGAACCAGATCCGCGCCAGGGGTGTGTCCGACGAGGCCGTCCTGACGGCCATGGAGACGGTGCCCCGCCACGAATTCGTGCCCGCCAGGTACCTGGAACAGGCCTACGCCGATCACCCCCTCCCTATCGGCTACGGCCAGACCATCTCCCAACCCTTCATCGTGGCCTGGATGACCGAGCTGCTGGAGTTGGAGAAAGACAGCAAGGTGCTGGAGATCGGCACTGGCTCGGCTTACCAGGCGGCAGTGCTGGCCGAAATAACAGACCAGGTCTACACCATAGAGATCATCGAAGAACTGGAGAAGAGCGCGGAGGAGAGGCTGAAGGGGCTGGGCTACACCCAGGTGAAGGTGAAACACGCCGACGGCTACTACGGCTGGGAGGAGCATGCCCCTTACGATGCCATCATCGTCACCTGCGCCCCCGATCACATCCCCCAACCACTCGTCCAGCAGTTGAAGGACGGCGGGCGGCTGGTCCTACCCGTGGGGCCGCCGGGCGGCTACCAGAGCCTGTGGCTGATCACCAAGCAGGACGACCAGGTGCTCAGCAGAAACCTGGGCGGCGTCAGCTTCGTGCCCTTGACGGGAGAGCATTGAGTTTCGGGTTTCGAGTTTGGAGTTTGGAGTTTCAGGTTTGCAGCAGGAGGGTCTGAGATGTCGTTAGTTTCCATGATCATTGCTGACCGCATGGAATCGCTGACCAGGTACTACGACCGCTGGATGCATCTCATCACCGGCGGACAGGACAGGCGGGTTCGAGACGCCGTGCTGGGCTGGATTGAGCCTGGTGATCTGGTGCTGGACGTGGGCTGCGGCACGGGGACGTTGGCCGTCAAGGCGGCTCAAAAGGGCGCTCAGGTCATCGGGATAGACCAGTCGCCGGCCATGCTGAAGCTGGCGCGGGAGAAGGCCCAGGCCAGTGGGGTGGAGGTTGACTTCCGCCTCGCCCAGGCCCAGAGCCTCGACCTGGACGAGGAGCTCGACGTGGTGACCGCCACCTTCACCCTCAGCGAGATCTCTCCCGACGAGGCGGAGATGATCGTGGCAGACCTGGCGGAACACCTGAAACCAGGCGGCAAGATGATCGTGGCCGACGAGGCGCAACCAACAAAAGCGTTTCAGCGCATCGTTTCCGGGTTGCAGCGGGCACTCGTGGCCCTGCTCACCTTCCTCATCATCGAAGAGCGCCCCACCCGCCTGCACGATCTGCGGGCGCTGCTGGAGTCCGTAGGGCTGGCCGTGACAGACGAGCAGCCCTTCCAGAGCGGCGCCCTGCGCCTGGTGGTGGCTGAACGACGAGGCCCGGTGGTCAGGCCCAGGCGGGAGGTCTTGGAACCCACAATCCACAGCGGCTTCAAGGGTCTCCTCTGGGACTTTCTCTGCTGGCTGTTTATCCTGCCTCTGGCCGTGAGATCGGGGCTGTACAGAATCGGCAGCCCGACGCCGGACTCGCCCCTTCTCCTCACTTCCAATTTCTACATGACCTTCAAGCAGGTGGTCAAGGCTCTCCAGGGCCGGCATTGCTGGCTCATGGTCGAAGACACCGAGGGATGGAACGTGTGGTGCGCCCTCGGTGCCCGTATCTTCAGCGCGGAGAAGGCCGCGGCTCTGATGCGCGCCCACGACGTAGATAGCCTGCTCAATCACCAAACCATCGTCGTACCCAGGCTGGGCGGGAGGATAGCAAAACGGTTGTCCGAACTGACGGCCCTTCGGCCAGCCCTTCGACGGAGCTCAGGACAAGGCTCAGGACAAGGCTGGCGGGTCATCAAAGGCCCCATCGAAGCCCGCGATCTGCCAGCGTTTATCGAGGGCGGCCTGGTGACCACGCGGCCTATGCGTAGCCTGCGGCGCTACTACAGCCTTCCCCAGCGACTAAGGGTGGGGACGCTAACCGCGCTCATCGCCATCATTTGCGCTCTGCCTTTCCTGTTCATCCTGAGGGAGTTCCTGCCGTTTTTCCTCACCTTCGGCCTCGTCAGCTCCTTCGTGCTGGGCATCTTTCACTATTGGATCCCAGGCCGAACCGGCGTGGTCAAAGAGCTACTGTTGGGAGCGTTGGCTTTCTTATGC
This sequence comes from uncultured Anaerolineae bacterium, assembly GCA_964625745.1. Taxonomy (GTDB): domain Bacteria; phylum Chloroflexota; class Anaerolineae; order VGOG01; family VGOG01; genus CAZVCJ01. The sequence continues at coordinate 42,726 of CAZVCJ010000002.1, forward strand.
CTGCTGTGTTGGCCCGTCGCCCAGGGTCAGCCCTTGACTCTGCGCCTGGGGTGGGCGATGCTGGCCCTTCTCATCTATTCCTTCGTCCTGGGCTACATGTACCAGGGCAGCACGCCGGTGATTTATTGGAAGAGGATCTGGAAATAGAGGTGCCTGATGTGTCTTAGAGGCGAAAAGGTCATCATCCGCCCAATGGTCAGGGAGGATGTGGACAAGATGGGGGCCTGGCGGCCTTTAACCGACCCTCTCGACTCTCTGTGGAATGGGCCGTCACGCAGCAGCGACAGCCACATTCGGTTTCAAGCCCAGGCCGACGACCCCAGCCGACGCTGGTATGCCGTCGAAGACCTGGCGGGCCGGCTAATCGGACGGCTGAGCCTGCGGCGGATAAGCCGGCGCAAGTCAGCCCTCCTGGGCATAACCCTGGGGGGCGACTACGTGGGCCAGGGTTACGGCAGCGACGCCATCCGCACGTTTCTGGGCTATTACTTCCGGGAGTTGGGCTTCGAAATGCTTTGTCTGGACGTGGCCGCTCCGAACAAGCGGGCCGTCCGCTGTTACGAGAAGTGTGGCTTCAAGCACATTGGCAGCCACTACCAGGGGGCCGGCAGCGATGGGCGCCTGGCTTTCCTGAAGGATGAGAAATATCGTGATGTCAGACGATTCTTCAAGAAGAAGAGAGGTCGTAATGTTGTCCTGTTCTACGACATGAAGATCGAGAAGGGAGACTTGGAGTCGCAGACGCATTGGTTGACAACTGAAACAGAGGAGGGCAGTGATGAAGAGCGATAGGGCAAGAGTTAAGCTGATGTTAGCTCTAGGGTCGGCGATTTTGGTCGGCGCGTTCCTGCTGCTTGTCCTGAGCCCAGCCGAAGGGCTGTTGCTGAACGCCAGCGGGAGGGTCTTAGCCATTGGGCCGCCACTCCCGTCGCAACTGCCTGTGGGACGGCCAGCGCCGACGCGTCCGCCGCTCAAGCTGCCACCTCCCCGCACGGGCTTCATACCACCTCCAGTAGACCTGTCTCACCTGAAAGGGGACAAAATACCAGAGG
>CAZVCJ010000002.1:43877-89008 GCA_964625745.1 uncultured Anaerolineae bacterium
CCGGCAGGTGGGATTGGCGCGACCTGGGTGCAGTCACCTCGGTGAAGAACCAGGGTTCTTGTGGCTCGTGTTATGCTTTTGCAGCCATCGGGAATTTCGAATCCAATCTGCTGATTGACGGCGCTGGCAGCTATGATTTCTCGGAGAACCATGCCAAGGAATGCAACTGGCAAGAACTGAACGATTATAGATATCCCCCCGGCACCCCCTGGGGCAGTTGCGCTGGGGGGAATTACTTCATGCTCGCCAGCTTGTTCTCTCAAAAGGGCACGGTGCTGGAATCGTGCGACCCGTACGTGGCCAGCGACGTCGACTGCAATGACACCTGTTCGTATGAAAAGACACTGCTGGACTGGAGGATCATCTCAGGTGATGCGGTGCCCGATACAGAGGTGCTTAAGAGCTACATTTTCGCAGCCGCCAGCCCGGTTTACACGTCAATCTATGCCGGCGACGGCGACGCCTGGCAAACGGAGTTCGGGAACTATGACGGTTCTTATACCCTCCACCATCCAGGAACAGAAGCGACGAACCACACCGTGCTGATCGTCGGCTGGGACGACAGTCTCACCCACGCGGGAGGCACGGGCGGCTGGATCGTGAAGAACAGTTGGGGCACAGACTGGGGGGACAATGGCTACTTCTACATCGCCTATGGCTCGGCCAGCATCGGCATGCACTCCTCGTTTGTGCACGCCTGGCAGGACTATGATCCCGACGGCGATATCATGTACTACGACGAGGCCGGCTGGATGGGCTGGAGTTGGGGCTACGAGGATACGACCGGTTGGGGCCTGTGTAAGTTCATCCCTGCCAGCAACACCTACGTCACGCGCGTGGAGTTCTGGACCACGGATGCGACCACCGACGTTGACGTGTACATCTACGACGATTTCGACGGCATGGCGCTCAGCAATCCGCTGTGGAGCAGTCTGGACCATAGCTTTAATGAAGCCGGCTACCATGGGGTGGCGGTGGATCCACCTTTGGTGGTGACGGAAGGTGACGATGTCGTGGCAGTGGTGGCGTTCACCAACCAGAGCTACCAGTATCCCATTCCAATAGACGTGGACGGCCCCAACGAGACGCTGCGCACCTATGTTAGCCCTTCAGGCAGCGATGGCTCGTGGTACAACCTGGGAGCGGGTGCAGGTGAAGACGTGGCCATCCGCTTGCGCACTTCGGGCATAGCCGTTCCACCCACACCGACAGTGACGCCAACACCGTCTGGCTTCAAAGTCTACCTGCCCCTCATCGTGAAGAATTACGCCCCAGGCGCTCCTACCCCAACGCCGACCCCGACGCCAACTGTTACCCCGATGAATACGCCGGGACCCGGTGTTGGCGCTGCACGTGGCCGCATACTGTGGAATGATGAGGGGGCAAGTGGCGCCTATTCACGGTTGTGTCAGGACCTTGAGTCCGGAACGTGCAGTGGCCGGCAGTATGACACGACGACCGACGCGAGCGGCTGGTATGAGTTCACCGACGTCGTGCCCGATTCATATTGCCACCTGGTCCGCTTAGCCGGTGAGCCGGTGTGGTGGTATAAGTCATTCTTGTTTGGGTGCAGCGAGATCACTATCAGCGCAGGCAAGATCACCAGGATAGACGACTTTCACGTCGCCAAGACTGATCTCGCCTTGTTGTCTCCGCCAGACGACAGCACCCTGGATACCAATCAGCCCACGCTGGTCTGGGCAGCCTATCCATCAGCGGCCTATTACAAAGTGTATCTGAGGCGGGAGAGCCCATCACCTGAGACGATCCTCGACTATGTGCGGGTGGATGGTACTGCGCTTACGGTAGCGGATCCCTTGTACGGAGGTGAGTATAGGTGGAGCGTGAACGCCTACAACGCTAATGATCGCCAGATCGCCTATAGCTACATTGATTACCACTTCACCGTCCCAGGCTCACCCGCACCAACCCCGACGCCTACTCCCCTCCCCACGCCACCTCCCGGCACAGATGTCCATGTCACCAACAGCACTACCTTCGCACCCTACGAAGGCTCCACTTCCACCTATCTGGTCGGCGAGATGTACAATGCATCGGATGTCAGCGTCGGCTTCGTCAAAATCTATGCCACCTTCTACGACGCAGAGGGCAGCGTGGTGGATGAGGGATGGACCTACGCTTGCATCCATCATCTTGCGCCAGAGATGAGCTCACCCTTCAGCATCAGCTTTTACAACCTGCCGGCCTCCTCCTGGGATCACTACGAGCTGCACCTAACGTGGCGGACCACGGCCTACACCCCCTTACCGATGGAGGTCTCTAACGTCAGCGACTTCTTCGACGAAGGGAATGCCTTCCACGTCACGGGGGATGTCCGCAACCAGTATGACCGTCAATTGGGTGATATCAAAGCGTGCGTGGCAATGCACGATGCGGCTGGCGACACTATCGGCGTTTGGTGGGACAGTGTCGGGACCCTGGGCCCTGACGAGACAGATTCCTTTGATGTGAAAGTCTCCTTCTGGAAACATAAGCCTGATCGGGGCGAGCTGGCCGACTACTCGCTACAGGTTTACAACGAGTACGAGTCCGTGACGGCCACGGAGCAGGAGAAACTGTGTCAGGCAAGGGACGAGGCAGCCGAACTCGCCACACAGATGCGGGCCGATTGGGAGGCTCACAGGTAGCTATCCCTTGAATCCCAACTCTTCCGCGCTGTGATCTACCCCACGATGGCAGGCATTCGAGGGCATCAGGTACATTGGGGAGTTGATCCGTCACTTTGGGGCAGGCAGGTAGGGGTGGGTTTCCATCACTACCTCAGTAATGGGGCAAACCAAAAAGGCTCTTTGGGAGTTAGGGTGGGTAGTGAGCCGGAGTCCACAACTTGTTGGGGGTATGGCGCAGCAACCCCCAACAAGTTGGGGACTCCAACACCGTGACCCTGCGAAATCCCAAAGAGCCACCAAAAATTAAGGGGGAGTTGCGATGAAGACTTCAAGCGTTACTCGGCTTGTGCCACATCGAGTTGTGCACCTGGTTCTGGCCATAGGGCTGAGTGGGCTGCTGTTGGCCCTCTGGCTGGGGCTGGTCGCGATGGTGCCGGCCCGCGCCGATGCGGGCATTCGCTACGTGGCCTCCGACGGGGACGACAGCAAGCTGTGCGACAGCATCGCCGACCGCTGCCGCACCGTCCAGCGGGCCATTGACGTCGCCGATCCCTTCGATGAGATACGGGTGGCCACGGGCACCTACACCGACGCGGCGGGCACGGTGGCCGAGATCACCAAGACGGTGACGTTGCTGGGCGGCTGGGACGGCGGTTTCACCACCCGCGACCCTGCCGCCTACCCTACCACGCTGGACGCCCAGCGGAACGGGCGGGTGGTGTACATCTCTGGCAACATCTCCCCCACCATTGATGGCTTCACCATCACCGGGGGGAATGCCACCAGCGAGATTATCGGCACTGGGCAGGGCGGCGGTATCTATAGCGAAGATGCCAGCCCCATCATCCAGAACAACGTCATCATCAACAACACAGCCAGCATCAGCCCAACTGTTGGCAGCGGCGGCGGCATCTACCTGTACGGTGCGTCTGCCTCGGCGCTCATCAGTGGCAACCAGGTGCTCTCCAATACCGCCTACAGTACCTCGTGGGGCCAGGGTGGTGGCGGTCTGTATCTCTCCTACAGCGACGCGACCGTCCAGCGCAATCTCATCCAGGGTAATACCTGCAACCGCGCCGGAGGTGGAATCTATGTCGGCTGCTGTGGCGCTCCCCGCATCCTTGACAACGAAATCCGGTCCAACGAGTCTGATAACAACGGCGGCGGCATCTACTCGCGGTTCATCGGCTGGCCCCACATCGAAGGCAACTGGATTATCAACAACGTCGCCCGGTGGCATGGTGGGGGTATAATCTCCGTCAACGGCGACCAGCCGACCGTTATCGCCAATCGTATCTTCAGCAACACGGCCGATAGCGGCGCGGGGGTGCTCGTGGAGACCAGTGGCTATTATACCGTGACCAACAACTTTATCGCCCACAACGGCAACGGTGGCGGCATCAAGGTGTGGGATACTACGCGATACGGCCTTGTCGCCCACAACACTGTCGCCTTCAACACCGGCTCTGAGGGTGGCATCTACCTGGCCGAGGGCTACATCACGCCCACCGTGGTCAACAACATCATCGTCTCCAACACCTACGGCATCCGGGCCCATGTCAACGCCTCCGGCACGCTGGACTACAACGACGTGTGGGGCAACACCACCCAGGACTATGACCTGCCCGGCGCGCTGGAGCCCGGCCTCCACGACATCCAGGCCGATCCCCTCTTCGTCCACCCGGCCGGGGATGACTATCACCTGCGAGCGGGCTCGCCCTGCATTGATGCCGGCACCGACGCCGGAGTCACGACCGACATTGATGGCGACCCCAGGCCCATGGGCGCGAGGGTGGACATCGGCGCCGATGAATACCACCGCTACACCATCTACCTGCCCATCGTCACGAAAGGCTACGCGGACTGATCTACGGACTGGGGCTCAAGCTCGGCATCACGATGAAAATCTTCCAAAACTCGCTGCATCTGAAGGGGTTCGTCGAAGGAGAGATAAACGGGCTCGACCTTTCCTTCGCCAGTCTTGCATTCTAGCTTGATGGCTGGGCGAGCTCTCAGGCCAAAGTGGACTTCGCCTACTTCGGTCCCCCTGATGGTATGCGGCTTGAAGAAGATGTACCACCAGCCGACGTCACCCTTGGGTACGCCCACCAGGAAGCGTGAATTCAGCATCCTGGCCATCACGATGTGCTCTCTGGTCTCCGTAGTAGCGAAGTCAGCGGTAACCTCCACGAAATAGCGCCGCTCACCTCGCACCTCGAACAGGCCACTGGCTCGGACGGCAACTTTTTCATCGGGCACCAACTCAGGACAGTCCGAAGATGAGGGAAGCTCGCCTCCGCCCTGGCGAAAGATGATGAAGCCCTGCCGTTTGGCCAGGAGCGTGACCGAAACGAGGATCAAACAGAGGACGATGATCAAAACGGCCTGCTTGCTCGCCAGGCCGCCAACTCTCCAGATCAAACCGCAGGCCAGGGCAAAGAGCAGTGGCACCAGGTTCAAGCGCAGAGGGCCTATGCGGTGACGACTGAGCTGGTAGCTTGCTTTGAGGATGAACCCGACGATGCTCATGGTAGTTGGCCTCTTGCATGAAAAAAGGCAGGTCAGGCTTGAAGCAATCTAGCTGCCGACATGCCTTTTCATCACACTATCCCCACGAATCACTTCAGTTCGTAGAACTCCTTTGGCGAAATCCCTAACCCACCTGTTCTGATGGTCATTGGTTCATTCTCGTTGCGTGTCTAATTCGAGACAAATCTGGGCCACATTTTTGAGATTCTCTATTGCCTCCTCATAGGTCTCGCCCTCGGCATAACATTGCTTGATATTCTCGCAAACCGCCAGATAGCCGCCCTCCTCCTGAGGCTCAATTGTCACAATAAGGGTGAAGTTCCTCATAAGCATCCCTCCGTTTCCTCGACCTTTTTCGAGTCCTGGATCTCTGTCACCATTATAACACCAGGCGCTTGATATTGCAAAACAGAACTCGTCGCCTCCTCAGCGGTTAATCAAATAGACACCACCGATGAGCAACACAGCACCAATCAGAAGGGCCAGGGTAATCGGCTCATCCAGGAGCAGCTTGCTGAAAGACACTCCAAACAGGGGCTCCAAATAGACAAAGCTTGCCGCCTGACTGGCTTCCATTTTTTGCAACGCCCCAAACCAGATCACGAAAGCGAAAACAGTACAAGCCAGCGATAGGAAAGCGATGCTTAGCCACACGCTGGGCGGCAGGGTTGGCAGCTTGGCAATGAGGCTGCCCCTGACGAGGAATAGCAGGGGTATGACCGCTGCCATCATAGCCCCGCCGACCACCATCAGAGGCGGGTACCTGGCCACCAAAGGTTTGCCCAGGATGGTGTAGATGGCCCAGCAAAGTGGAGCCAGCATGGTTATGAACACGTAGCGAAGGTAGCTGAAGCCAATCTGTTGGCCACTTTGGCCGCTGGCGTGGCGCACAATGACATACAAGCCTAAGAAGGCGATGGCTAGCCCCATCGCCTTCTTGACTGTCGGCCGCTCCTTTAGAAACACAACTGATAGCAGGAAAATGAAGGCAGGGTTCAGGGAGATGATCAAGCTGGCTGTACCGGCGGGAACTCGACTCTCACCCGTGTTCAGAGCAAGGTTGTAAGCCACTACTCCCGATAGCCCCAGGAGAACCAGGCCCGGCCAATCTCTCCTGACCATCTGCCAGAAGGCCACGCGGCGAGTGGTCAAGAGCAAGACGCCGAAGATGAGAGTCACCGGGATGAATCTCAGAATCGTCAGTTCGGTGGGAGCCAGGAACTGGACCGCGTGTTTGATGGCAATGAAGGAGTTGCCCCAGATCAAAACGACCAGCACGAGCGACAGATAGGTGGTCTTCGTTGGTTTCATCGTCAGATGGGAGTGATGAGTAACGGGGGATGAGTAACGAGGAGCAGAGGAAACTCGTCCCTCGTTACTCATTTACTCGTTGCCCTCAATAGGCCCTCGCAAAGACGGCCTGTTCCCTGGCCTCCTTACCGCAGAGAATGCAGCGGCCCACCTCCCCCTTCTGATCGAAGGGAATGCAGCGGATGGTGGCTTTGGTCTCCTCTTTGATGGCCGCCTCGCACTCGCCAGAGCCGCACCAATAGGCGTAGATGAAGCCACCGTCCCCCTCGATGATCTGCTTGAGTTCACCATAGTCGTCCACTTCAAAAGAGTTCTCGTCGAGGAAGCTCTTGGCTCGTCGGAACAAGCTCTGCTGGATGTCATCGAGGAGATCGTCGAGGCGCTGGGCCAGGCCCTCCTGGGGAACGGTGGTCTTCTTGCTACCTTCCCTCCGGGCCAGGGTAACTTGCCCCTGGGCCACGTCTCTGGGCCCGATTTCCAGGCGTAGAGGCACGCCCCGCAGCTCCCACTCGTTGAACTTCCACCCGGGCGAGTATTCCTCGCGGTCGTCCACCTTGTAGCGCACCTTCTCGTCGAAGGTGGTCGTGATATCTTCGACTACCTTCAGCACCCTTGCCTTCTCCTCCTCGCTCTTCCAGATGGGGATGATGACGAGCTGAAGGGGGGCTATCTTAGGCGGCAGGATCAAACCCTGGTCATCGCCGTGAACCATTATCACTGCCCCTACCATGCGGGTGCTGAGCCCCCAGCTCGTGGTCCAGCAGTACTGTAGCTCATTGTTCTGGTCCAGGTACTTGATGTCGAAGGCCTTAGCGAAGTTCTGACCCAGGAAGTGGGAGGTGCCGGACTGCAGAGCCCACCTGTTGCCCATCATGGCTTCGATGGTGTAACTGGCGTCCCCACCAGCGAACTTCTCCGACTCGCTCTTGCGTCCGGTGATGACGGGAATGGCCGCGTCGGTCTCGGCGAAGTCGCGGTACACTTCCAGCATGCGCAGGGTCTCTTCCTCTGCTTCCTCAGCAGTAGCGTGGGCGGTGTGTCCCTCCTGCCAGAGGAACTCAGTGGTGCGCAGGAACAACCGGGGACGCTTCTCCCAGCGCACCACGTTGCACCACTGGTTAATGAGAATGGGCAAGTCCCGATAGGAGCGCACCCACTGGGAGTACATGTGGCCGATGACCGTCTCCGAGGTAGGGCGCACGATGAGAGGTTCTTCCAGCTTCTTGCCGCCGCCGTGGGTCACCACTGCCAGTTCAGGAGCGAACCCCGCCACGTGCTCGGCTTCCTTGCGGATGAAGCTCTGGGGGATGAATAGAGGGAAGTAAGCGTTCACGTGACCGGTGGCCTTGAAGCGGCGGTCCAGACCCTCTTTGATGTTCTCCCAGAGGGTGTAGCCGTAGGGTCGGATGACCATGCAGCCCTTGACCGGGGCATAGTCGGCCATCTCCGCCCGCTGGATGACGTCCGTATACCAGCGGGAGTAATCCTTGCTGCGCGGTGTGATCTTCTTTGCCATGTTCTCTCCTCCTCTTTGGTCTGGTGGTCAGGTAGTCCTTGGTCAGATGGCCCAAAGATTGAGAGACTGCTTGACCGAGGACCACCCGACTATCTGACCAACGTCCAGCTAAATCAAAAACACCCCATCCTCTAAGGACGAGGTGTTCATACCCCGTGGTACCACCCTAGTTGGCTTGCCACAGCCCACTCAACCGATACGGAGTAGTCACTCGTACTGAGCCCTGTCCTGAGTTCCGTCGAAGGGCTGTCGAAGTACTCGATACCGTTCCTTACGATAACGGGAGGAATCCGGCCAAGCTTAGCGGTTATTGGTCTGGTGGTCGGATAGTTCTTCGTCAGATGGTCCGAAAGACTACTCGACCGCGGACCATCCGACCATCTGACCACCAGACCATTCGCCTTTTCGCTCGCAGCTCCTGGGTGGGTTCGGTGTAGGTTGTGATGCTAGCTTTCACCTTCTCTAGCTCGCTGTGATCATTGCTCTACACTTACTATTCCCAATCGTCGCTTTTGGCGTATTGAGGGATAAGATAACACAAGTTCGGTGTTTTGTCAAGTTGTTCAGATAGTGACGACGTCTCCCGCCCACTCCCGGTTCTCTCGATACCAGCCTACCAACTGGGCCACGCCTTCTCGGAAAGTGGCCTGCGGCCGCCAGCTAAGGAGACGTTCCGCCTTGGAGATGTCCGCCCACGTGGCCAGCACATCGGCGGGATGACGGGGCCTGTGCTCGATGTTTGCCTTCTTCCCCACCAGTTCTTCTACCAGCCGGATGGCATCGCTCAGCACGATCGGCTCGTCGGAGCCCAGGTTGATCACCTCGTAGCCCAGAGGCCTCAGGGCAGCTATCGTACCGCGGGCGATGTCCTCCACGTAGGTGAAGTCCCGTTCTTGCTTGCCATCCCCGTACACGATCAACGGCCGCCCCTCGCTGATCCACTGCACGAAGCGGAACATGCTCATGTCGGGCCGCCCCGCCGGGCCGTAGACGGTGAAGTAGCGCAGCACCGTCACGTCAATGCCGTACAAATAGTGGTACGTGTAGCACAGTGCTTCGGCCGCTTTCTTCGAGGCCGCGTAGGGCGAGAGCGGCCCGTCGGTGTCGGCATCCTCTCTGAAAGGCCGGGGGTTGTTGGCCCCGTACAGACTGGACGTAGAGGCCTGCACGAACTTCTTCACCTCAAATTCCCGGCACAGTTCCAACAGGTTCAGCGTGCCCGTCACATTGGTCTCGAAATAGATCCAGGGGTTTTCGACGGACTGGCGGACGCCAGCGCGGGCGGCCAGGTTGATGACCGCCGCCCACAGACCACCTGCCGTCGCCTCCTCAAAGAGGCCGCGCAGCGATTCTCGGTCACAAATATCAAGGAGATGGAAAGTGAAGGCCGCTTCGCTTACAGGGTGATCCTCAAGCTGACCAAGTCGCCAGTGCTTGAGGCGAGGATCGTACGCGTCGTTGAAGTTGTCTATGCCTATCACCCTGTGGCCGTCAGCCAGCAGGAACTCACAGACTTTCCAGCCGATGAACCCAGCGCAACCCGTCACCAGGTATGTTATCAAAGTCGCCTCCCTTCTATAACTTGGCCGCCACACTTCGTGGCGGCCCGAGGTGCCCCCAAGGGAATTCGAATCCCTGTCGCGGCCTTGAAAGGGCCGTGTCCTAGGCCTCTAGACGATGGGGGCATCTGAACCGCTCTTATTCTACTCGAAAAAGCGAGAATGGTCAAGCTCACAGTTTGCCCAGTTCCTTCAATACCTGGCGAGTGACCAGTCTCACCAGTTCTTCTTCGTTGCGCTCAGGCGTGGGTCCGGAGGGAGGGCGATCAACAGCCAAGTCGCAGACTCCACAACTGGCGCAGAAGTCCTCTTCCTCCCCCTCGCTGGCCAGCCCTTTTTCCCTCCTCATCTGGAGCAGCTTGGCGACTTCGGCGGGAGGCAAAGGGGTCTCCTGGCCTAACTGGCGCAGGATCAGGGTGACGTAGGCGGCGTGTTCCATCTTCTCCAGCTTGAGGTAGGCATCAAAAGGGTCCTGGCCCACGGTCAATGTGCCGCGCCGCTGGCCCCTAGCAGAGTCTGGTGCTTATGGCCCTGGTGGAGTCCCTCCACCAGGGCCTCGATAGCCGTCGGCTGGTCGCCGGTGGGTTGGAAATCGGACACGAGTTTGAACTCTGGCATCTCTCATCCTCCTCCAGGTAGAATTATACTTGACTTGGCCGCCTTTGTCCAGCTAGATATATTGGCCTTCAAAAACAAAAGGTTCTGGCAAACCATCCACCAGAACCTTCTGCTACTGAAGACCTGACAGGTTTCGAAAACCTGTCAGGTCTAGAACTTTCATTCTCAGACCCTCCTGTGCCTCCTGACCAGCGCAACCGTCGAGGCTGTGAGGAAAGCCAGTACCGCTAGCCCCAGCTACGGCGCCAATAGCTTGGGCTTGCTTAGCTCCCCTTTAGGATAAGCGGGAGGTAGATCTGGAAGTAGGGCGTGGCTGTTGAGGTGGGCGTAGGCGTTACCGTTGGCGTGGCAGTCGGCGTCGGGGTAAGCGTCGGTGTAGCGGTAGGCGTGGCTGTCGGAGTGGATGTCGGCGTATCAGTAGGCGTAGGGGTGGGGGTGATGCTGGGTGAATTGCTAATGTTGACCGTTTCAAAGTTGATGTAGGTGACCGGTGCGAAGCCTTCGGCTATGATGGTCGTCCCGTCGTCCGTAACCGCGGCACCCTGGGCATCGAAGTTCAGTGTGTCTCCTGTCTGGTGATCCCCGCCGTCAAGGTCACGCGGCACGTCAATGGGGTCCACAAAGACCACGTCATCGAAGCTGCTGCCGACGAAGCTCTCGAATTGGCCTCCGAGCCGCACGGTATTGCCGCCGGCGTCCACCTCCTGGTCCACATCCGCCAGATCCATATCTATCGTGATCCCAGAGGCAGCAAGGAAGAAGTCCAGAGTGTCGTCGCCACTCTCGTCGCTTAAGGTGTCAGCACCGCTTGATTCGACGAGGTAGGTGTCGTCGCCAGGCCCACCGTCTACAGTGTCGTTGCCATCATCGTCGAGCAGCGTGTACTCGCCACCCTTGCCGTTGCGCATCATGGGGTTGCCATGACCGCCGGCCAGCGTATCGTCACCATCACCGCCATCCAGCACGTCGTTGCCAGCGCCGCCGCGCAGGATGTCATGGCCAGGCACGCCGGCCGGCTCATCGCCGTACAGGTGGTCGTCGCCAAGCCCGCCGTCTATGACGTCGTCGCCATTCCCGCCTCTTAGCAGATCGTCGCCAGCACGGCCATTTATGGTGTCGTTATCATTCTCGCCAAAGAGCTTGTCAATCCCGTCACCCCCAATGAGTATGTCAGTCGCGCACGCCCCAAACACCTCGGAGTAAGTAAGCCCAGTGTAGTCCAGAAGGGTAACACCGCTGAGATCTATCACGTTACTCTCGGGACTCCCGTAGCCTATTATCTTCGTGACGTCAGAGCAGGGGTACGGGCCGGTAGACGGATCCATTCCGTTGAAGTTCACCATACCCATCATGCATGTGACTTCGGCGTTACCCGGGCCGGAGGCGAAATTGAATGTGGAACCGTCCATCCACGCGTAGGGGCCGGCCACGATAGATTGCGGAGTCACAAGTGTGCTCGTTAAGAGCAGGGCCAGCGAGCCTAGCTGCAATAAGAACTTGCTTTTGTTGTGAATCATTTGATTTTCCTCCTTAATTTGGGGTAGCTTACGCCCAGGTGGGCCTGAATAAAGGTGATGATGAGTAACGAGTCAACGAGTAACGAGTTCACGAGTCACCCGTTACCTCATTGACTCATTGACTCGTTGCCTCTTTCCAGATCAGCGGCAAAAAGACGTCCCACCACGGCTCGATGGACAACTCGGCTTGCGCCTCCTCCATCACCACGTCGGTCGTGTCCCAGCCCTTGGCGTCCATCACGGCCTGAAACAGGCGCCGGAAGCGCAACTCGGCGGTGACGGTCACTGGCCGACCAGCAGCCGGCGCGGTGAAGGTATAGACCGACGTGTCGCTAGCCATGGCCGGGATGCGGTTGTCGCTGACGATGATGGTTGGCCGCCAGTAGCTTATCACGGGCGACTCGCCCGTCTCCTCGTCGCGAAGCACCTTGGCAAAAGCCTTGCCCGGGAGCCCGGCTTGGTCGCCGCCCCAGTCGGGCACAGTGGGGCCGCCTTGCTGAGGCAGGTCTTGCCCGAGCGCGTCCGTGGCCGTGATTACCAGGAGCAGGTGTCGCCCCGGATGGTCGGTGGGCACGTGGTGGCCAGCGTCGGTGTTGGTGATGGTCACTGTCGCTTGCAGAGAGCCTTTCACCTGTTGCGCCGACACAGTCATGGTCACTGTGTTCTGCAGCAAGTCCACGTCCGAAGCGCCCGGTTGCAGGTGGGAGGCAATGAGGGCGGGGTCCCGGATGAACCCGCCTTTCCACGGGAAGACAAAGTAGTCCATGCCGGTGGGGGTCATGTGGCAGGTCTGGCACTCGATGCCCTGCGCCGGATAGGGGCTTTCCAGCCACTCTTTGAAGGACTGGTAGATGGGCGTGCCCCCGAAGCTGAACTGGTGGCAGGGGGCACAGAACTGGCTCTTCTTCTCCAGCTCCAGATAGGTGACCCGGCGTGTGACATCGTCGAAGGGACCGAAGAAGAGTACACCGCTTGGCGGCGAGCGGTAGAGGCGCATGGACAGGGCTCCCGGCCTGTCCTCATAAGGCAACCCTGTGGCCGGGTCCAGGTAGACGTCTCCCACCTTGTGGCAGAACTCGCAGAAGACGCCTTCGGTATCCACCCCCGACAACTCGTTCATGTCGGTGCTAAAGGTACCGGTGATGGTGGCGGTGCCGGTGAAGGGGGTGGCGATGCCGGCGATGGCGGCGGTGGGGGCGTGGCAGGTCGCGCAGTTGCCGGCCGTGCCGGTGAAGTCGAGCTTGTAGCCGGGGGTGACAGTGATCGTACTGGTGACGTCGGTGCCGTTGTAGATGGAGAAGAATCGAGGGCTGGTGGCAGAGTCGGCGTGGGCGTTGGCTCGCCACTGGGACCAGGCCACCATGCAGTGCGTGCAACTCATGATGTGGTCGGGGTCGTTGGATGAGAACCACTGATAGTCGGGGTTGTCGGTGGTGTAATGGGGTTTGAGGGTGATGGTGATCCCAGTCTGCGGCGGCGTGACCGTAGCCCAGCCTACGAAATAGCCCTCTTGCCAGGCGGTGATAGTGATCTGGATTCCCTCGGTCAGCCCGTCCAGGGTGAAGACACCGTCTGGGGCGCTGGTGGTGGCGCTGTTGGTGGTCTGCTGGCGCACAATAGCACCAGCAACCGGCCCGCCGTCTTGTTCCATGACTATGCCATTCACGGCGACGATCTCCTGCGTCGTCGCCGGCTGCGCCAGCCAGAGCCACGTCAGAGCCCCCATCGTCAGGCTGAGAGTCGCTAACCAGAGCACTCGTTTGTTCATTCTCAACTCTCCTCCCTTGCTAAAGTATAGCAGGTTTTGGCTCATTTGGCAGTTGGAGAATGGGGAGCGTTACGTGTTTGGGACAGAGCAGTCAACCTAGGCCATCTATGATTCGCTCAATTTCAGTAGTGGGCCCAGCGGGAGAGCAACCAGTTGCCAGGTCGCAGACGCCACAACTGGCGCAGAAGTCCTCTTCCTCCCCCTCGCTGGCCAGCCCTTTTTCCCTCCTCATCTGGAGCAGCTTGGCGACTTCGGCGGGAGGCAAAGGGGTCTCCTGGCCTAACTGGCGCAGGATCAGGGTGACGTAGGCGGCGTGTTCCATCTTCTCCAGCTTGAGGTAGGCATCAAAAGGGTCCTGGCCCACGGTCAATGTGCCGTGCCGCTGGATGACCAGGGCATCGTGGTTGGCGATGAGGTCCCTGATCGCCCCAGGCCCTTCGGCGCTGGAGGGAGTGGCGTATTCGGCGGTGGGGATCAGGCCCAGAGTGACGACCACCTCTGGCAGGAGGCACCTGGCCAGGGAGATGCCAGCGATGCTCAGGGCGACACAGATGGGGGGATGGGCGTGGACGACAGCGCCGATGTCGGGCCGCTGCCGATAGGCCTCCAGGTGCATCGGTAATTCAGAGGTCGGCTTCAGAGCACGACTGGCGGGCTCGTAAGAGGGGACCCGCTTGCCCGCCAGGTCGGTTACGATCAACTGCTCAGGGGCGAGGAAGCCTTTGCTGAAGCCGCTGGGAGTGGACAGGATACGGTTCTTGCCCAGACGCACCGAGACGTTGCCGTCGGTGGCGGCTACATACCCCTTCTCGTGGAGGAGGCGACAGACGCGGACGATCTCCTTTCGCCATGCTTGCTCTGTTTGGTTATCCAGGTAGCTGCTCAATCGTTTCCTTCCTCATCAATTGGGTATCCATACCAGGTGGGGCAAAAAGATAGGCGGTGAATTCTTCGTATGATGGTTTCCTGACCAGGTAGATCAGGTGTGAAGGGCAGCAGCAGTCGGAGGAACCAAAGCCGGGAACGAGTGTCTC
Source organism: uncultured Anaerolineae bacterium (assembly GCA_964625745.1). Taxonomy (GTDB): domain Bacteria; phylum Chloroflexota; class Anaerolineae; order VGOG01; family VGOG01; genus CAZVCJ01. The sequence goes on from CAZVCJ010000002.1 coordinate 58,360, forward strand.
GCTGCCGGGGAGCTGCCGGGCGGCCTGAGCCCAGAGGCACTCCAATCTGGCCGTCGAGACCGCGCTCCAGACCTCCACCAGTTGGGCGTGCTCCAGCAGGTAGTCTATGTGCCAGTGGAGCTTCTTGTCGCAGCGGCGCTGTCCTGATGGTTCGACAGGCTCACCACGACGGCTTGTCGAAGGGCGGTGGCGGGCCAGGCGAGCATCCAGGCCGCCGGCCCCCAGCGCGCTGCCTACGTAGAGATAGCAGCCAGCGGGAAAACCGAACGTGCCCAGCTTGCCAATGGTGATCTCTTCCCCGCCCTCCAGGTGCAAAACCAGGGCGTAGGTGCCTTTGGTGGATTTGTTCGTCATTAGTACTGCTCCCAACTGCCATCGGTGTAGAGGATGTAGGCTGTGCTGCGCTGTCCTGAGCCTGTCGAAGGGAGGTCGCTCTCAAGAATGATGCCGCCGTCAAATGCTTGCACCATCCCTGTAAAGCCCCGTTCCTCCTCCCTGGCCCAACCGAGCTGGCTGGTCGGGCCGCCCAGCTCTTCCCGCCACACCTTGCCAAAGCCCCTCTTCGGCTGGAAGAGGCCCGGCGGCGCGGTCAGATGGGGATCGTCCTGGGGCTGGCCTTCCTGCCAGGTGTCGGCGAAAGCCTGCCAGGTGCGATCGTCGTGGAGGACGTAGACCCCCCTGTTGTCCTCCCGCCAGAACATCCTGCCCCGTTCGAAAGCCTCTTCAGCCCAAAAGACCTCTCGTTCCGCTTCCCCCGGGCAACCGAGACGATCTCGCCGGTCGGCCCATATCGCGGAGAAGCGGATAGGTACCACGGCGCAGGGTGTGGGCGTGACCGCTGGCCTGGTTGGCGCAGGGAGCGGCGTCCCCCAAGTGACTGGGTACCAATTGGCTCCGCCGTCAATGGACTTGTATACGCCATGCTCGACCAGGGTGGCGAAAAGGGTCTGGTCGGCGGGGTAGTCCGGCGAGAGGGCCAGCGCCAGCACCCCCGCCAGCTCGCCGTCGGACCGATGGGGAAGGCCGACATTGACCGCCTGCCAGGAGTATCCCCCATCGGTGGACTTGTAGATTCCCCGGTCGAGGCCGGCGAAAAGTGTGCCGTCCCGTGGGAATTGCGGCGATATGGCCAAGGCCTTGACCCAGACAGTGCCCGGCGGGAGTCCTCCTCCCAACGCCTGCCAGGTGAAGCCGCCGTCGTCGGAGCGATGCAGGTTGCCGTACATCGCGCCGACGAAGAGGGAGCCATCGGTGAGACGATGGACGTCGGCGGCAAAGTCCGGCGAGAGGGCCATGGACTGGACGTACCAATCTTCTTCCTCTTTGACTTGCTCCCAGCTTTGCCCCCCGTTCGTAGTGCGATACAGCCCTTTGTACTGGAACCAGGCATAGGCTGTGCCATCCTCAGCGTAGTTTGGCGAAACGACCAGGCTCACTATCTCAGCTTCGGGTAGCCCCTGGCTCGCCGCTGTCCAGCTTTCTCCTCGGTCAGTGGAGATGAAGACCTGAGGGCGGCGGTAGTCTCCCCCGACGAAAAGGGTGCTGTCGCCCCCCCTCTTTCCCCCCCAACTTTGGGGGGGAGGAAGGGGGGGCGAGATGGCCAGAGCGGAAGCGGGGAAGAGATTGCCCAGCCCCTGCTGCAGCTCCTGCCAATGGCCGTCGCGCCATCGGTATACGCCACTGTTCGAGGCAGCGAAGAGGGTCTGATCCCCAGCGTAGTCAGGCGAGACGGCCAGGTGAAGGGGGGCGAAGCCCGTCCGGCCGGGGAAGCCCGTCTCCTGCCAACTTCGGCTCCCGTCGTGGGAGACGAACACCCCGGCCGTGGACGTGGCGGCGTAGATGGTTTGATCCTGGCCATAGCTCGGCGAGATGGCCAGGTCGTAGACGTTCAGGCCGCCCAACTCCACCTTCAAGTCCTCCCAGACCAGCCCCTCGGCGCTCAGGCCATCTATACTCCCATAAACAGTGCCCAGCAGCAGGCCCCCGTCCGGGACGAGGGCAAAGGCGCTGATTGGTATGTCCTCTCCAAAAACTTTCCAGTTGTCGCCCCTATCCGTCGAACGATAGAGGCGGGAGATCACTTCGCTGTGAGATGCTGTGAACAGGGCGTAGAGCGTCTTGTCCTCGGCGAAAGAGGGCGAGAGGACGAGATCGCTGAGGACAGCACCCTCGTAAACCAGCCCCGAGTTGGCGGCCTGCCACGTTTCCCCTCCATCGGTGGAGCGCATCAGGCCCGCCCCGCTCAGGACAGCGTAGACCGTGCGGTCGCCCCCCCTCTTTTCCCCCCAACTTTGGGGGGGAGGAAGGGGGGGAGAGACGGCCAGCAATTGGGCCGTTTGGTTCAGCACCTCTTCCCAGGACTGGCCGCCGTCGGTGGACTTGAGGACGACGTATCGGTCCATCTCGACCAGGCTCCAGAACAGCGTGCTGTCGGTGGCGTAGTCGGGAGAGATAGCCAGGGCCGTCGCTCGGCGATTGGTGGGCCTGTCAGCCCGCAGCTCTTCCAGGGCAGTCCAATGTTTTCCCCCGTCGGTTGATCCTTCGACAGGCTCAGGACATCGCCTGAAGAGGCCATGGCGCATGGTGCGGGCGAAGGCCGTTCCATCGGCGGCGAAGGCGACTCCTTGGACCTGGAGATCGCTCAGGCCGCGAGAGGACAAGCGCCAGCTCCGGCCGCCGTCGGTGGATTTGTACACACCGCTCCCGATGTTCCACGTGGAAAGCCCGGCTAATAGAGTTTGGTCGGAGGCGTAGTGGGGGGAGAAAGCCACCGAAACCATGTCCTGACCGGAGGGCAACCCGCCACTTATCAGCATCCAGGACTCGCCAGCGTCTTCGGATTTGTACAACTCGTTCTCTACCAGAGCGAGAAGCGTCTGGTCCCTATCGTAGTCAGGGGAGACCACAATGCGCTGGATGGGACTGGCTGGCAACTCTATTGGCCGTAGCTCGACCGGAGCTGGCGGCGCGCCGCCGCTCTCGGCCATCACCAGGACGGAACCGCCCTGGCCGATCAGATACAGCCGCTCGGCCAGGGGGTCTAAGGCCCGCAAAGCATACTCTCCATCCAAAGGCACATCGGCCAGGGGATCGGCTGTCTGGCCGTCAACGACCAGAAGCCGGTGGCCTTTATCCCAGCCGCTGGTCAGGTAGACCAGACCTTTGTTGGGATCCACCCGCAGGTTTCCAACGATGCCTTCCAGTCGGGCCACCCAACGCTGTCCATCGGCCAATACCTTCAAGGACACATAACCACCGAAGCCAGAACGGGTCACGTAGGCCCGGCCTGCTGTGGGGTCCACGTCTATCGAGACCACGCTCAATTCCGTGTCCGTGAACACTGAGGTGTGAGTGACCCCATCGTAGACCTGGAGGTAGCTACCGCCGTTGGAGCCGGGTACGCCGTTGCTGATGACCCCATAGAGAAGATTCGACTGGGGGTCAATGGCCAGATCCACAGCGGCGGGATTGGGAGAGAAACCATGCGGCTGGGGGAAAGTGGAATCAATTTTGCCCACTACGCCTTGAACGTCGGGGTCAGCGATGTAGATTCCGCTCTCCACGATGTAAAGCTCATTCGTCCTGGGATTAACCACCGGCTTGCCTGTTTGGGGAATGAGGCCCACCGCGTGATTGGTCTGGCCGTCAATGATTTGGATGCCCTGACCGTCGGAGTCGCCGACGTAGATCCGATGGCCGACATCATCAACGGCCAAGGGGCCGCGACCGGGGACGAGGGCCAGCTCTTCGTAGTTGCTACTGTCGAAGACGTGGAGCTGGTTGATGCTGTCGGTGACGTAGAGGCGCTGGGCGTGGGGATCAACGGCCACATCCACCACTTCAATAGCCGTCGGCACCAGCGCGACGGTGGCCTTTCGCTCCGTGTCTACGACGGCCACCTGGTTATCATACAGGGAAAGATAGAGCCTCCTCGTGTGAGGGTCAAGAGCGATGCCCCTCACACTGTTGACCGGGCCTATTTGGTCCACGATCTGCCCCGTAGCTCCGTTGACCACGATCACGCCTGGCTCCTGCCACATCGTTCGCCCGACGTAAAGGCGATTCGCCGTCTCATCCACTGCCAGGACGCTTTTCTGGTTCTGATCGCCTACCATCAGGCTGGCTATAAGGTCGCCGCTCGTGCCATCCAGAGTCAGGATTTCGTTACCCTCTTCGCCACTGAGGCTGTCGAGGGCTGCGTAGAGACGATTGGTGACCGTGTTGACCGCCAGGTCTTGGATACGGCCTTTCAGAGGGATGCTGGTCACCATCTCCAGCGTGCTGGCGGTAAAGATATCCAGGACTTCGGGAGAGTATGAGCGGGCCAGGTAGAGACGGTCGGCGGGCAGGTTGAGGGTCAGGGCGATTGCGGATGAACTGGGCAACAGGCTGGCACTGCGCAGCTCGCGGTAGTCGCTCGCATCAAGCAGGCGGATTGTTTCACCATCAGTCACGTACAGGCGGCCTACTACTTCGCCCACGGCCACAGCCTCCACGTTCTCGACAGTGGCAAGCACCTGGTGGGTGTCCCCGGCGATGACGGTCAGCGTCTTATCCTCCCGGTTGACCACGTAGACGCGGTTGGCTGTCTCGTCTACGGCCACTTCGCCATAGTCCCAGCCGCCCTGGCCCACGGGGATAGTGGCGATGATCTCGTTAGTCGCCCCATCAATTACCGAGACATTACCTTGCTCTCCCGAATCGCCTCTGTCGTTGCGCGCGTAGATGCGCCCCGTGGTTGCGTTGACGGCTATCGCCCGCGGGTAGTAGCCGTTGCCCGTCGGCACTCCCAGCTCCAGCCTGGCGACGACTTTGGGCCAGATCCCCTCGGAAGTAGGGCCAGGTTGAGGAGTCGGCGGCGCCTCAGTGGTCGCCGTCGGGGTGGCAGGGGGAGGGGTTGGCGTCGCTTCCTCCGTTGCCGTCGGGATGACGGGGGAAGGCGTGGGCCTGATCTCGGTCGCGGCCGGTGTAGGAGTCGGCGACGCCGTCGGCGGCATCGGCGTCGCTCCCTCAGGACGGTGACAGGCTGAGAGCAATGCCAATAGCAGCAAACCCCATAATACAACTTTAGCCTTCATCGCTGTTTTCCTCTTGCAGATAGAGTTATTTTACATTAGTCTGGCTTACTTGGCAAGCGGGGGCTTCGGGTTCGTTTCACGTTTCGCGGCTTGAAGTTGCCAAGTTGATTGATTTGTGGTAAGATAGGTATGACATAATTTGGGAGGGTAACGATGAAAACCAAACTGCGAGCGTTGATGATCTTGATTTGTGTGGTATCCCAACTGGTGATTGGCGTGGGCCTGGCAGAGGGGGCGAATCCCGTGCACGTCGTCTGCAGGGGCGATACTCTTTACTCCGTGGCCCGTCGCTACGGTACCACCGTGAACGCCATCGTGCAGGCCAATGGCCTGCGAAATCCCAATTGGATTTACGTTGGCCAGAGGTTGGTCATACCGGGGACGACCGCTGCGCCCAACAACTCTTCGTCTGGTTCCACTCACGTGGTGCAGCGGGGTGAGAACCTGTATCGCATTGCTCTGCACTACGGCACGACGGTTCAGGCCCTTGCCCTGGCCAATAACCTTTCCAGCACCTCGCTGATCTACGCAGGTCAGAGCCTGGTCATCCCCGGAGGAGGTTCGGCTTCCCCCGCGCCGGCGCCATCTCCTGTCTCAGCCCCTACTTCTGGAAAATGGATTGATGTCAACCTGGCCACCCAGGGTCTGGTGGCCTATGAGGGCCAGCGTCCCGTCTACTGGGCCACCGTCTCCACGGGCCTGGCCCGGACGCCTACGGTGAAGGGGCATTTTCACATCTACAGTAAGTATCGTTCGACAACGATGGCGGGGCCTGGTTACCGTTATACCAACGTCCCCTACGTGATGTTTTTCTACAGGGGCTACAGCATACACGGCACCTACTGGCACAACAACTTCGGCCAGCCCATGAGCCACGGCTGCGTCAACATGAGGACCAGCGATGCCCAGTGGATCTATAACTGGGCCCCCGTGGGCACGCTGGTGGTCGTAAGGTGAACAAGTAGATTCCCAAACTCCTCGGTAAACTCATAGCTGACCACTACGCCGTGCCTGTTCCATTGACACGATCCTTCGCCCCTGACTAAGATGCTTCCTCGCTTGAAGATGATCGAAAGAAGTCGGGCGAGTGCTAATGGTTTTTCCTCAAACATACTCCCTAGCACGGCTTCTACGTCACCCTCAATGGCGGAGATTGCTTCCCTGAATTCATCTTCAATTAAGGAGGATAACAATGGCGAATGTAAAAGATATTAAGATGAATCCCCCTCAGAACAGACTGATCGGTGATATGCCCAAAATCGGCATTCGCCCTACCATTGATGGCCGGCGGAAAGGGGTGAGAGAGTCCCTGGAAGACCAAACGATGGCCCTGGCCAAAGCGGTGGCGGAGTTCCTGACGGAAAACCTGCGCCACTCCAACGGCCTGCCGGTCGAGTGCGTCATCGCCGACACCTGCATCGGTGGCGTGGCCGAAGCCGCCCAGGCCGCTGCCAAGTTCGCCAGAGAGGGGGTAGGGGTTTCCTTAACGGCGACGCCCTGCTGGTGCTATGGGTCCGAAACGATGGACATGGATTCCTACATGCCCAAAGCGGTGTGGGGCTTCAACGGCACCGAGCGCCCCGGCGCGGTCTACCTGGCGGCGGTCTTGGCCGGGCACAATCAGAAGGGACTGCCAGCTTTCGGCATTTACGGACGCGACGTCCAGGATGTGGGGGATACCTCGATTCCGGCCGACGTGCAGGAGAAGATCCTGCAGTTCGCCAAGGCGGGACTGGCCGTGGCTACCATGCGCGGCAAATCCTACCTCTCGATGGGCGGCGTCTCGATGGGCATTGCTGGCTCGATTGTGAATCAGTCCTTCTTTGAGAGCTACATAGGGATGCGGGTGGAAACGGTGGATATGACCGAATTTGTCCGCAGGATTGATGAGGAGATCTACGATAAGGAAGAGTTTGCCCGGGCCTTGCCGTGGGTGAAGGAGAACTGCAAAGAGGGACGAGAATACAATCCCCCGGCAAGCCAGCGCAGCCGGGCGCAGAAGGACCAGGATTGGGAGTTCGTGGTCAAGACGGCGATGATCGCCCGCGACTTGATGGTGGGTAACCCCAGGCTGGCGGAACTGGACTACGGCGAGGAGGCGTTGGGGCACAATGCCATCGCCTCTGGTTTCCAGGGACAGCGGCAATGGACCGACCACTTCCCCAACGGCGACTTCCTGGAGGCGATCCTCAACTCCTCCTTCGACTGGGATGGCATTCGGGAGCCCCTCGTCATGGCCACCGAAAACGACTGTCTCAACGGGGTGGCGATGCTCTTTGGGCATCTCTTGACCAACACCGCCCAGATCTTCGCCGACGTGCGAACCTACTGGAGCGCAGAGGCGGTCAAGCGAGTGACAGGGTACGAACTGACCGGCTTGGCGGAGGATGGGATCATCCACCTGATCAACTCCGGCTCCGCCACCCTGGACGCCACTGGCCTGCAGACGATTGACGGTCAGCCGGCCATGAAGCCCTTCTGGGACATCACCCCCGAAGAGGTCGGAAAGTGCCTTGACTCCACGACCTGGTACCCGGCGATCACAGAATATTTCCGAGGGGGCGGTTTCTCCTCCAGTTTCCTGACCCGTGGGAGCATGCCGGTCACCATGTCCAGAATCAATCTGATCAAGGGCCTTGGCCCGGTCCTGCAGATTGCAGAAGGGTACACCATAGACCTGCCGGAGGAGGTATACCACACTTTGAATGAGCGCACCAACCCCACCTGGCCCACCCATTGGTTCGTCCCCAACTTGACGGGCCGCGGACCCTTTAAAGACGTCTACTCGGTCATGTACAACTGGGGTGCCAACCACGGTGCCATCAGCTACAGTCACATCGGCGCGGATCTGATCACCCTGGCCTCGATGCTGCGTATCCCGGTTTACATGCACAACGTGCAGGAGGAGAAGATCTTCCGACCCAGCGCCTGGACGGCTTTCGGTGCGATGGATCCACTGGGCGCCGACTTCAGAGCCTGCGCCAATTTTGGGTCGCTATATTAGCTGGTAGACTGGTTGGTCTCCCGACTTCCCAGTCTACCATTCCCCAGTCTACTGCTTGAGATACGAGTATGCCTCATCAGCCCAGCTTCCTGGCCTTCGACCTGGGTGCAGAAAGTGGCCGCGCTATGGTCGGTCAGTTCGACGGGGAACGGATCCGACTTTCAGAAGTGCATCGTTTTCCCAATGGGCCGGTGCGCTTGCCCGATGGCGGCGGTACGGGGTACCGCTTGCACTGGGACGTATTGCGTCTCTGGACCGAGATAAAACGCGGCCTGGCCCTGGCTGTCCAGGAGCACGGAGCCGACCTGGCCGGCATTGGCCTGGACACCTGGGGCGTGGATTTCGGCCTGCTTGACCGGGACGGCGCGCTGGTCTCGCATCCCTATCACTACCGCGACAGCCGGACCGATGGCATGCTCGACGAAGCCTTCCGCCGCGTGCCCCGCGCGGAGATATTCGAGCAGACCGGCATTCAGTTCATGCAACTGAACAGCCTCTATCAGTTGCTGGCGATGGTCGTCGGCCGCTCGCCAGCCCTCGACGTCGCCGAGACCTTCCTGACCATGCCCGACCTGTTCAATTACTGGCTCACCGGGCGCAAGGTGTGCGAGTTCAGCATTGCCACCACTACCCAGTGTTACAACCCGCGCCTTCCCCCCCCCGATGAGGGGGGGGCCAGGGGGGGGTGGGCCATCCCGCTCCTCGAACGGCTGGGCATCCCCACTCACATCTTCCCTGAGATCGTGCCGCCAGGGACTGTCCTGGGCGAGTTGTTGCCGTCAGTAGCCGAGGAGGTTGGCCTGAGTGGCCTGCCGGTCATCGCCCCAGCCTGCCACGACACCGGATGCGCAGTAGCGGCGGTCCCCGCCGAAGGTCCGGACTTTGTGTACATCAGTTCCGGTACGTGGTCGTTGATGGGCGCCGAGTTGCCGGAGCCCGTGATCAACGAGCAGAGCCTGGCCTTCGATTTCACCAATGAGGGGGGCGTAGGCGGGACCTTCCGCTTCTTGAAGAACATTACCGGGTTGTGGCTGGTACAGGAGTGCCGGCGCACGTGGGCGCGCCAGGACGAAGAATTCTCGTACGACGATTTGACGCAGATGGCGGCTCAGGCCACCCCTCTGCAATCTATCGTTGACCCCGACTACCCCGAATTTCTCAAGCCCGGCGATATGCCAGCTCGCATCCGTGCCTTTTGCGAGATGACGGATCAGCCTGTACCACAGAGCAAGGGAGCGGTCATTCGCTGCGCGCTGGAGAGCCTGGCCCTCAAATATCGCTGGGTGCTGGAGCGACTTGAGGAGATCCTTGGTTGTCGGTTGGAACCGATCCACATCGTCGGCGGCGGGACCCAGAACTGGCTGCTAAACCAGTTCGCCGCTGGCGCCACCGGTCGCCGGGTGGTGATCGGACCCATTGAGGCCACGGCCGCCGGCAACGTCATCACACAGATGATGGCCCTGGGACACATCGCCTCACTAGAGGAGGGGCGCCAGGTTGTGCGCAATTCCTTCGAAGTTGCCACTTACGAGCCGGCCGGTGGGGCTGAGTGGGAAGAGGCTTATGGCCGCTTCCTCACAATGATGGAGCAGATTAGATAGGAGTGGAAAATGGACGAGCGATTACGGATCATCTTTGCCCGGCGCAGCATCCGCCAGTACACCGATCAGCCGGTCAGCGAAGCGGACATCACCAGCCTGTTGGAGGCGGGCATGGCTGCGCCATCGGCGGGAAACAGGAAGCCCTGGCACTTTGTCGTTGTCACCGACAGGCAGACTCTGCGAGCCATAGCGGACACGCCGCCATATAGCAGGCTCGGCGACGCCGCCCTGGCGATTGTCGTGTGTGGCGATCCGTCCATCTCAGACTGGTGGCTGCAGGACTGCACCTTAGCGACGGAGAATATTCTCATCGCTGCCGCCGGGCTTGGGCTGGGGGCGGTTTTTCTGGGCTGCTACGAGCGGGCGGAGCGTGAGCAGCCGATCCGCCAGGTGCTGGCCATCCCGCAAGAGATCGGGATGGCGAGCGTGCTGTCCATCGGCTATCCTGCCGAGGAAAAAGAATCACGTACCCAGTACGATCCGGCCCGGGTCCACCGCAACAAGTGGTAGATGCTCCATTCCCGTAAACTTAAGGCTCGAAGGCCCGTCCTCGGGCCGCCCCGGGGACGGGGCTCAGAGCTTAAGTTTACGCTGATGGTAGATACTCTGCTGTCATTGCGAGCTAAGCGAAGCAATCCCCCTGTTGCAAGGAGGAGATTGCTTCGTCGCAAAAAGCCTCCTCGCAATGACACAGGCTGGTAGTTAGCTCTGAGGATAAGCAAGGAGGCATACTCATGGATCAAACGGCATTTAAGAACCCGCCCAAAACATTTCGCGCCGCACCCTTCTGGTCCTGGAATGACGATTTAGACCCGGAGGAGCTGGTCCGGCAGGTGGGCCTCATGGACGAAGCCGGTTGGGGTGGCTTTTTCATGCACTCCCGGGTGGGATTAGTCACCCCCTACCTGTCGGAGCGCTGGATGGAGTGCGTGCGGGCCACGGTGGCCGAGGCCAAGCGCCGGGGCATGGCGGCCTACCTCTACGACGAAGACAAGTGGCCCTCCGGCTTCGCCGGCGGCCTGGTCCCGGCCCAGAAGCGGGAGTACCGCAACCGGGCTCTGGTGTGCAAGGTGGACAACCGCCCGGCGGTGATCGAGGAAAGCGTGTCCCTCTTCAAAGCCCGATTTGAGGCCGGCCAGCTCTCCGACTTCCAGCCCATCCGCGCCGAGGAAGCGAGAGCCCTCGATTGGAGGCGCGAGCGGCTGGTGCAGTTCTATCCCCTCACCGCGCCGCTGGGCCAACCCTGGTTCAACGACACTTGCTACGTTGACCTCCTGAACCCCCAGGCAGTGCGGGCTTTCATCGAATCCACCTATGAGCCCTACTATCAACAGGTGGGCCAGGACTTCGGCGAGCTCAGTCGAGCCGACTTCGGCGGGGCTGTGCCTGGTATCTTCACCGACGAGCCCACCTACAGCCGCCGCATCCTGGCCCAGATGCGCCCGTCCTTCGTGCCCTGGACCATTGGCCTGGAGGGCTACTTCCAGGGCAAGAAGGGCTACGACCTCCTGCCCAGGCTGCCTGACCTCTTCTTCGACACCCCCACTGCCTCCCAGACGCGCTACGATTTCTGGCACACCGTCACCCAGCGGTTCCTGGAGGCTTTTTCCCAGCAGATGTACGAGTGGTGCCAGGAGCATGGCCTGGCCTTCACTGGCCACTACCTGGCTGAGGACTCGCTACGGAGCCAGACCCAGCACATAGGCGCTGCCATGCCGCACTATCCCTATATGCACATCCCCGGCATTGATAAGTTAGGGAGGCAGATCAACACTGGCCCGGGCACGGTGCTGACAGTCAAGCAACTGGATAGCGTCGTGGGCCAGCTCGGCAAGTCCCGGTCGCTGTGCGAGAACTACGGCTGTGGCGGGCAGGACTTTGCCCACACCGGGCGGAAGTGGATCGGCGACTGGGCCTACGTCCTGGGCATCAATCTGAACAACCCGCACCTGTCTCTCTACAGCATGCGCGGCGAGCGCAAGCGCGACCACCCACAAAACATCTTCTATCAGCAGCCCTGGTGGCCTGAGAATCGCCTGATCGCCGACTACTTCGCCCGACTGAGCTACGTCCTCAGCCAGGGCCGACGCGCGGTGAATATCCTGGTGATTCACCCCATCGGCAGCGCCTGGGCGCTCTACCGGCCCGGCGCCACCTACGCGGTAGACCAACTCGACCAGGCTCTTGACAAACTGCTGATGGCGCTGATGCAGGCCCAAAGGGACTTTCACCTGGGTGACGAGATGCTGATGGAGCCGGGCGCGCCGTGCGAGGCCACAGTGACCACAGACGATACAGGGCCACGGCTAGACGTGGGGCAGATGTCGTACCGGGTGGTGATTATTCCACCAGGGGTGACACTGGCGGAGAACACCGTCCAATTGCTGCGCGAGTTTGCAGTGGCGGGTGGGCCAGTGCTGGCCATAGAGCCAGTGCCCACGCTGGTCAATGGCCGACCTACGGACACCCCCATGCTGCCGGAGACGACCCGTCCGGTCAGGACTGACACCTTGCCCACCGTGCTCGACCAACTATTGCCCTTCGGCGTTCGCGTGCCCGGCCGTCCCGCGATCTGGGCTCATCATCGGCGTATTGACGATGCGGATTGCTACTTTCTGGCCAACACCGACCTCGACAACGGCGGCGTCGCCACGGTGCAACTGCGGGGCACGGGGCGACTGGAATCGTGGGACCCGGCCACCGGGGAAGTGCGCCCACTGCCCAGCCGCCAGAGCGATGACCTCACTGAGGTCGTGCTCGACTTTCCGCCGGTGGCCTCTCACCTGCTTGTGCTGCACAGCGGTGAGACTTCCGAAGTCTGCGAGACTTCGGAAGTCTCCGTTGAGCGCGTCGTGGCCGAGATTCCCCTGGGCGACGCCTGGGGACTGACCCTGAGTGGTCCCAATGCGCTGACGCTGGACACCCCGCAAGTGCGGATCGGCGATGAGGACGATTGGAGCAAGCCGATGCATATCCTGGATGCGCACAGTGCCGTCGCTGAGGCCGGCGTTGGCACTATCTTTGCGCTGCGTTTCACCTTCGACGTGTCCGTCTGTCCCGCCAATCCTATCTATCTGGTCGTGGAGTCACCCGCGCGTTTCGAGATCACCGTCAACGGGCAGCCGGTCTCCAGCGATGATGCCGGTTGGTGGACGGACATCTCGTTCCGCAAGGTGGACGTCAGTGCGGCGGTACAGGCTGGACGGAATGAGATCGTGCTCAGCGATGTGTTCGCCGGGGACACGGAACTGGAAAGCTTATGTGTGATCGGCGACTTCGGCGTGACCGGACGCAGGGTGGGGGAGGAGAATCGGTACAACGGCCAGGTCTTCGACCGCTACGCGCCGGACTTTCGCGTGGCGGATTTGCCCGACCGCGTCCAGGGGAGCGACAAGTCCGATAGGCTGTCCGTTGATCTGACAGCACAGGGATTGGCCTTCTTTGCCGGTCGAGCCACGCTTCGCCAGACTGTCACGCTGCCAGCGCTCGACGGGCGCACCGTGCTGGAGATACACAACCTGCGCGCCGCCGTCGCTCACGTGCGCGTGAACGGGCAGCAGATGGGCACCGTCGCCTGGCCGCCGCACCGCGTGGACGTCACCGAGGGCTTGCGCGCCGGTGAAAACGTGGTCGAGATCGAGTTGGTAGGGACGCTGCGCAACCTCCTGGGTCCGCACCATCGTGCTGGCGGCGACCTGGCGTGGACAGGGCCAGGCGACTTCCGCGACAAGAGCTGTTGGACGGACGACTACATTCTAGTGCCCTTTGGCTTCCACGAGGTGACGTTGATGGCCTTCGAGTCGTAGAAGGGTTCTGAACCGGCGCTCTCCAGATCAATTACACGTTAAGTTGACGCAATGGGGGGTGTCCCCCGTTTCTTCGTGGTGGCGATGCACCTGTAAACAGGAAGGAGGGAGCAAGGGAGATGAGCAAAGGGGAAGGCGCGAAGATCTGGCTGATACCGGACGGGTATCTCGCCACCCCGCCTGGGGATGGCAAGCCTTATCAGAGCCATGAGGCAATCTGTGTGCTTAACACGGGCACGGAGGAGGCTCACATAAAACTGGACTTCTACTTCGAGGACCGTGAGCCGATCAAAGACGTGTCCATCACGGTAGGAGCGGAGCGCACCTTCCACATACGGTTGGATAAACCCGAACACCTGAACGGAGTGCAGTTACCCCTGGATGTGCCCTACGCCATACGTGTCCGTTCCGACGCGCCCATCATCGTCCAGCACTCGCGGCTGGATACCACCCAGACCAACCTGGCGCTGATGACGACGATAGCGTATCCCATCGCCAAGGGTGCGGGACTTGCCAAGCCGTCATCCTTCGACAAGCTCAGGATGACTATCGCAGGCCTGAAAGCGGCTTCGCCAAGCATCCTGCCCTCGAAATCTCGTTGTAGTACTAAGCTTCGCCTTCGATGACTTGACCGCTGGCTAACTCTGGTGTACAATCGGGCCAGACTCCCGATAGTCCTCCCCATTTGTTGAGCGAAGGAGGCAATGATGGGCGACCACCCTACAGACAAGCAAATTCGAGACGCCTGCGCAATGGCGAAAGAACGGTACGCCATGCTCGGCGTGGACACCGATCAGGCACTGGATACCCTGGCACAGATCCCCATCAGCCTGCCCTGCTGGCAGGGTGACGACGTGCGCGGCTTCGAGATGCCCGATGTCGAGCTGGGAGGTGGTCTGGCTGCGACGGGCAACTATCCCGGCAAGGCCCGCAACGCCGACGAATTGCGCCGCGATCTGAACAAAGCCTATAGCCTGATCCCTGGCAAGCATCGGCTCAACCTGCATTCAATCTACGCCGAGACGGGTGGCCAGAAGGTCGAGCGCAACGAACTGCGGCCTGAGCACTTTTCCGCCTGGATCGCCTGGGCTAAGGACACAGGACATGGGATAGACTTCAACCCCACTTGTTTCTCGCACCCGCTGGCCGAAAGTGGCTTCACCCTGGCTAATTATTGTGATGAAGGCATCCGCCAGTTCTGGATCGAGCACTGCATTGCCTGCCGCAAGATCGGCGAGCACATCGGGCGTGAGCTCGGCACGCCTTGCGTGACCAACATCTGGGTCCCGGATGGATTCAAGGACGTCCCTGTTGACCGCAAGGCGCCCCGTATGCTGCTCAAAGATTCTCTGGACAGGATCCTGGCCGAAAAGATTGACCCCAGATACAATCTCGATTCAGTGGAGTCCAAGCTCTACGGCCTTGGCTGCGAGAGCTACGTGGTCGGCTCGCACGAGTTCTACCTGGGCTACGCCATCGCCAGCCACATCCTCTTGTGCCTGGATAGCGGGCACTTCCATCCCACCGAGGTGATCTCCGACAAGCTCTCAGCAGTCCTGACGTTCCTGGACGAGGTGCTGTTACACATCAGCCGGGGTGTGCATTGGGATAGCGACCACGTGGTCATCCTCTCGGACGAACTACAGGCCATCGCCCAGGAGATCGTACGTGGTAATTTTCTAGATCGTGTGCACATTGGGCTGGACTTTTTCGACGCCAGCATCAACCGCGTGGCGGCGTGGGTCATCGGTGCCCGCAATACCATGCGAGCTTTGCTGATGGCTCTGCTAGAGCCAATCGCCCAACTGCGGGGACTGGAGGTGTCGGGAGATTACACCGGGCGGCTGGCGTTGCTCGAAGAACTCAAAGGTCTACCCTTTGGCGCAGTGTGGGACTACTTCTGCCTGCAGCAAGGTGTTCCCGTGGGAGTCAGTTTCATGGATGAAATTCGAGACTATGAAGAGGGAGTACTCTCGAAGCGGACCTAGAGCAAATGTGGGCTACATTTCCAAAAAAGGGGAGACCCTATGTCGAACGATATCCTAGCGCAACTGGTTACTATGTCGAACAACCTGGGCGATCCGGCCCTCGACTACGTGATCCTGGGGGAGGGCAACACTTCTGCCCGCGCCGATGCCGACACTTTTTGGGTGAAGGCCAGCGGCACGGAATTGCGCACCATCGAGGCCAGCGGCTTTGTGTGGGTGCGCTTCGACCGGGTGCTGGCTTTGCTGGACGCAGGTGACCTCAGTGACGACGCCGTCAAGGAAGGCTTGGAGGCGGCCAAGGTAGATCCGGCCATGACCGCCCGCCCATCGGTGGAGACCGTGCTGCACGCCCTGACCTTACAACTGGAGGGTGTTAAATTCGTCGGACATACCCATCCCACCGCCGTCAACGCGCTTCTCTGCTCACAGAAAGTTGAAGAGGTGGCCTCTGGCCGGCTCTTCCCCGATCACATCGTCTATTGTGGCCCGGCTTCGGTCTACGTTCCCTACACCGATCCTGGTGTGCCCCTGGCCCGCGCGGTTCGCGATTCGATTGGCCGATATATTGACGAGCATCTCGAGATCCCCAAAGTCATTCTGATGCAGAATCACGGTCTCATGGCCCTGGGACGGACTGCGCAAGAGGTGGAAGACATTACCGCGATGGTCGTCAAAGCGGCGCGTGTGCTGCTCGGCACCTACGCCCTGGGTGGCCCACATTTCATGACTGCTGAGAGCGTGGCTCGCATTCATACGCGTCCTGATGAGGCGTATCGCCGTAAGCTGTTTCGCGAATAGTCGCAGTTCCCAGTCTGATTCCATCTCAGGGAGGGTGGCATGAAAGCTGTACAAGGCGAAGAGTCCCGTACGATGCGTGCGGCGCGACTGCACGGCATCCGCGACCTGAGGCTGGAGAACCTGCCTCGGCCTACACCTGGCTCTGGCGAGGTACTCCTGAAAGTAGCCTCTGTGGGTATTTGTGGCTCCGACGTACACTATTACCTGGAAGGTCGTATCGGCGACCAGGTGGTGACGGCCCCCATCATCATGGGGCACGAGTTCTCGGCCTGGGTCGCTGACTCAGGCACGGGGGTCGAGGGGCTGGACGTCGGGCAGTTGGTCGCCATCGAGCCGGCGATCTCCTGCGGGGAGTGCGAACCCTGCCGACATGGGCATCCCAACCTGTGCCCGGATGTTCGTTTTTGTGGCACGCCGCCGGTGGATGGCGTTTTTGCTGAGTACACCGTCATGCCCGCCGAGAACTGCTTCCCCTTGCCGCAGGGATTCAGCCTCGCGGAGAGCGCGATGCTGGAACCGTTGGGCGTCGCCATCCACGCCGTTGACCTGGCTCACCTGAGGCCGGGGTATACTGTCGCCGTGCTGGGAGCCGGTCCCATTGGGCTGTTGATAGCGGCGGTGGCCAAGGCGGCTGGTGCCAGTGAGATCTACGTGACCGAACCGCTGACCTACCGGCGGCAATTCGCCCTGGACTACGTTGCCGACGCGGCGCTGAACCCTGATGAAGATGAAAATGGGATGGACGTCGTGGCCGAGATCGTGCGCCTGACCGGCGGTCGTGGGGTGGACGTGGCTTTCGAGGCCGCCGGTGCGCCGGAAACCCCGCAGCAAGCCGCTGCTTTGGCACGTCCTGGCGGCAAGGTGATCGTTGCCGGCATCCCGGCCGACGACACCATGACCATGAACGCATCCACCGTCCGCCGTAAGGGTCTGACCATCAAGATGGTGCGGCGCATGAAGCACGCCTACCCCCGGGCCATCCGCATGGTACAGGCAGGCATGGTGGATGTCAAACCTCTGGCTACCCATACATTCCCCCTGGAACGCATCGCCGAGACATTTGAGATGGTGGTCGCTTACGACGATGGTGTGCTGCGGGCCATCATCCAAGTGGCAGATGAAGCGTGAAGGATGTTTATCCTGAGGTCGCTTCGCTTACAGTCGAAGGGAAGGCAGAAGGATGAATGTGGACAACCTGGAAGCGAAACTGAATGACTTCGCTCCCGATGTCCGCGCCCAAGCCCTGGCAGAACTGGTCGCTTTGGCTCGACAGGGTGCTGTTAGCCCCCCGTTCATCCCCCCCCAATGTTGGGGGGGAAAGAGGGGGGGCGACGTGGTCAACATGCATTGCCACACCTTCTTCTCCTTCAACGCCTACGGCCACTCGCCCACGTCGTTGGCCTGGCTGGCCAGGCGGCGCGGCTTCAGGCTGATGGGCATCGTTGATTTCGACGTACTGGGTGGCGTGGACGAATTCCTTGACGCCTGCGAACTGGTCGAGGTGCGTGGCAGCGCAGGGATAGAAACCCGTGTGTTTCTCCCCGAGTTTGCTGCGCGCGAGATCAACTCGCCGGGCGAACCGGGCGTCTGCTACCACATGGGCATTGGCTTCACCTCGAGCCAGGTGCCTGAGACAACAGCCAGCATCTTGGACGATTTGCGCCAGCGGGCCGCCAAGCGCAACCGGCGTATGGCAGAGCGTGTCAACGCCTACCTGGCCCCGGTCACGATTGACTACGAGCGAGATGTGTTGCCCCTCACCCCGGCGGGCAACCCCACCGAACGCCATATAGTCGTGGCCTATGTGCGGGCCGCGAAGCGCATCGTTCGCAACTCGATTGAATTCTGGGCCGACAAACTGAACGTCGAGCCTGGTCGGGTGGCGACGCTCATGGACGACGCTCCCAAGTTCCAGAGTCTGATTCGCGCTAGATTGATGAAGCGTGGTGGGGTAGGATATGTTCAGCCCAGCCCGTACACTTTCCCAACCGTGGAGGAGTTTCACACCCTGATTGTGCAATGCGGCGCGCTACCTTGTGCCGCCTGGTTGGACGGCATCTCCGAGGGCGAGCAGGCCATCGAGGAATTGCTGGATCTCCTGATCGGCAAGGGTGTGGTCGCCTTGAACATCATACCTGACCGCAACTGGAACATCGCCGACCCGGAGATCCGCCAGCTCAAGGTGCAGAACCTGCACCGTATTGTCGAGGTCGCCCAGGCGCTGTACCTGCCACTAAACATCGGCACCGAGATGAACAGCTTTGGGCAAAAGTTGGTGGACGATTTCGACGCCCCTGAACTGGCCCCGGTCCGCCAGGCGTTCCTGGATGGTGCTCATTTCATCTACGGTCACACTGTCATGCAGCGCGCCCTGGGCCTGGGCTACCAGAGCGAGTGGGCGCAAACTCACCTGCCTTCCCGCCGAGAGCGCAACAAGTTCTATACCAACGCTGGGCGCGTGGTCCCACCGGGCAAAGGGGGCATACGCCAACTCAAGCGGCTGCCCCCAGACACGACACCAGGCGAGATATTGGCCAGCTTGAACGGAGAGAACCCGAATGTCTGATAAGCTGATGGAATTCCGACGTGCCGATGCACCTCTGCCCGCGCACAACCGCCTCTGGCCCTTGTACGGCGCAGGCTTTGAGAACCTGGGGCGAGGCGGGCGACCCATCGAGGCGCCGATGCCTCAATACGGTCCCGATGAGCTGCTGGTACGCCACGATGCCTGTGGCCTTTGCTTTTCCGACGTCAAAGTCATCCGGGCAGGCGAGGAGCACCCTCGCATCTACCGCGACATGCAAGCCAACCCGGTGGTGCTGGGCCACGAGGTGAGCATGACCGTCGTTGGCGTGGGCAACGATCTGCGCGACCAGTACCACATTGGCGACCGTATTACCCTCCAGACCGATATCTATGTAGGGGGCGTGGGCTACGCTTACGGTTACGAGATCCAGGGCGGACTTTCCCAGTACAACGTGATTGACCAGCGGGTGCTCAACGGGGATCACGGTAACTACCTCATCCCCCTCAAACCCGACATCGGCTACGCCGAGAGCGCCCTCATCGAGCCATGGGCCTGCGTCATCGCTGCCTACCGGTTGAAGTACCGCACCGGGCTGAAACAGGGTGGCACGACCTGGATCATCGGAGCACACCCCTCCCCTGCTGGCGGGGGAGAGGGCTACACCATCAGCGCGGGCTTCGACGACTCCTCGCACCCCGACCGTCTGCTGTTGACGGATGTCCCCGCCGAATTCGCCGACTGGCTGAGGACGCGGGCCGAGGCGCTGGGCGTGGAGGTGACCGAAGTGGACGACGTCACTGCCCCACCCGTGGAGCAGGTGGACGACATCGTCCTGCTGGGTGCTGACCCTGACCTTATCGAGACGGTCGGCCCGCGTCTGGGCAGCTTTGGCATAATGGCTCTCGTCGCCGACGCGCCGCTCCCGCGTAAAGTTGAGGTTGACGTCGGGCGCGTGCACTACAACCGCTGGGTCTACGTGGGCGGCCCTGGCCCCGACATTGCCCGCGCCTACAGCGACGTGCCGGTTCGCTCTGCGCTCAAGCCGGGCGGGCGGGCCTGGTTCGTAGGCGCTGGCGGGCCGATGGGGCGCATGCACGTCCAGCGTGCCATCCAGGTCACCGATGGGCTTTCCACCATCGTCTGCACCGACGTCAGCGACCTGCGTCTGGACGACCTGTACGCCACCTTCGCCGCCGAGGCGGAGGCCAAAGGTATAGAATTTATCTGCCTCAATCCAATGAACGAAGAAGAATATGCGGCAGGCATGGCCCCTTTCAAAAAGCGGGGCTTTGACGACATCGTCGTGCTGGCGCCTGTCCCTGCCGTCATTTCCGATGCCGCGACCTATCTGGTCCCCCAGGGTGTGATGAACGTGTTTGCTGGCGTGGCCCGTGGCACGATGGCCTGGCTCGATTTAGGCGACGTCTACCTGAAAGACACACGAGTTATCGGCCACTCGGCCTCGACCATCGAAGACCTACGCCTGATGGTGCACCAGGTGGAATCCGGTGCACTATCGCCCAACCGGTCGGTGGCGGCAATTGGCTCGCTCAGCACTGCTAGAGACGGCTTGCAGGCGGTGAAGGACGCGGCGTTCCCTGGCAAAATCGTCATCTACCCGCACATCAAAGAGATGCCCCTCACTCCGCTGCCCGAATTGAAAGACAAATTGCCCGGCGTCTACGCCAGGCTCAAAGAGGGTCACGAGTGGACGGTAGAGGCCGAGGAAGAATTTCTGCGATTGATGCTAGCATAGGGTGATAGCATGGATAGGATATTGCAAGGTCAAATTGCCATCGTCACGGGCGGCGCGCAGGGGCTTGGCGAAGCCATCTGTCGCCGGCTGGCCCGCGAAGGAGCCCACCTCGTCGTCGCTGATTTGAACCTGAAGGGTGCACAGCGCGTTGCGGCCGACATCGTGGCGCAGACCGATCGTCGTGCCATCCCCGTCCAGGTGGACGTGACTGACGAGCCACAGGTAGTAGCGATGGTGGATCGCGCCGTGGCTGAATTCGGGCGCCTGGACGTCCTGGTTTCCAACGCCGGCATCCTCATCGCCGAACCGATAGAAGAATTCCCGGCCGACAAGTGGCAGGCTGTGATCAACGTCAATCTGTTCGGCTACTTCCTGTGCGCCAAACACGCCGCCCGCGTGATGAAGGCGCAGCGCAGCGGCGTCATCATCCAGATCAACTCCAAGTCGGGCAAGAAGGGGAGCTACAGGAACTCAGCCTACGCAGCCTCCAAGTTCGGCGGCATAGGCCTGACCCAGAGCATCGCCCTGGAACTGGCGGAGTATGGTGTGCGCGTCAACGCCGTCTGTCCTGGCAACTTACTCGATTCGCCGTTGTGGGTTGACTCGCTCTACCAGCAGTATGCCAAAAAGTGGGGCATCACCGAAGAGGAGGTACGCCAGAGATATATTGACCAGGTGCCGATGAAGCGAAGCTGCACCTACGACGACGTGGGCAACGTGGTCGTCTTTCTGGCCTCAGACCAGGCCAGCTACATGACCGGCCAGGCCATCAACGTGACCGGCGGCCAAGAGATGCGCTAACGTCAGGCCACCCAACCGTACCTGATTTGGGAACGAGTCATTGAAGTATGAGAGGAGGGTAAGACGTTGAAACGTTCGGAGATCAACGCCATCATGCGCGAAGCGGATGCTTTTATCCGGGAAATGGGCTTCTATCTCCCTCCCTTTGCCCACTGGACTCCAAAGGATTGGGCAACCAAAGGGGAGGAAGTCCGCGAAATCGTGGATAACCAGTTGGGGTGGGACATCACTGATTTCGGACGCGGCGATTACGAGAAGTTTGGGCTGCTGCTGTTCACCCTGCGCAATGGCGACCCGAAAAACTGGGGAACCATGCAGGGCAAGCTGTATGCCGAGAAGATCATGGTGGTGGGCGTTGACCAGGTCACGCCAACGCACTTTCACTGGAACAAATCTGAGGACATCATCAATCGTGGCGGTGGGAAATTGGTCATCCAGTTGTACAACTCCACGGAGGATGAAGACCTGGCCGATGCCGATGTGACGGTGAGCACAGATGGGGTGAAGCGTGTTGTGAAGGCCGGGGGTATCGTGGTACTGAGCCCCGGAGAAAGCATCACGCTGCCGACACGGCTCTACCACAAGTTCTGGGGTGCCGAAAGCCGCGTGATGGTCGGAGAAGTGTCAATGGTGAACGACGACACAACGGACAACCGCTTCTATGAGCCTGTTGGGCGTTTCCCGGAGATCGAAGAGGATGAACCACCTCTTTATTTTTTGTGCAACGATTATGCCCGGTACTATCGCCCCGGCAAGTGAGGGGACGGGACTAGAACAACACGATCACTTCACATCATCTCATGAGGAAAGAATGGGTCAGAAAATGAATAATCTTCTAAAGAAATTCGGCCTCAATGAAGAACAGGCCCTCGAGCTCCTGCGGCAGATGTGGGAGATCCGCACGTTCGAGGACAAGGTTTACGACCTGCTGGGGCGCGACCTGATCAAGGGGGCGTCGCACCTCTATGCGGGCGAGGAAGCGGTGGCTGTGGGGGCCATTTCCACCTTGCGGGACGACGATCTCATCACCAGCACCCATCGCGGCCATGGCCATTGTCACGCCATGGGTGCGTCACTGGCAAGAACGGAGGAAGCCAGGCAGGAGCATTACAACAAGATGATGGCCGAGTTGTGCGGTCGCGCCACCGGCTACTGCCTGGGCCGTGGTGGCTCCATGCACATCGCCGACGTGGAGAAGGGGAACCTGGGGGCCACCGGCATCGTGGGAGGCAACATTCCGGTGGCCACAGGCGCGGGGCTGGCCCAACAGATACAAGACACGGATCGAGTGGTCCTCTGCTTCTTTGGCGACGGCGCGTCCAACACGGGCAACTTCCACGAATCGCTCAACCTGGCGGCTCTCTGGAATCTGCCTGTCGTCTACATCGTGGAGAACAACTTGTACGGCATGTCTGTGCCCATCCAGAAAGCCACAGCGAAACTGGACATCGCTGACCGCGCCTGTGCCTACGGCATCCCAGGAGAGGTGGTGGATGGCATGGATGTGCTGGCAGTCCGCCAGGCGGTGAGCAGGGCCGTCGAGCGTGCCCGCCGTGGCGAGGGCCCCTCGCTCATCGAGTGCCAGGCTTACCGCTGGTACGGCCACTCCCGTTCCGACCCGCGCAAATACCGCACGAGGGGGGAGGAGGCTGCCTGGAAGGAGCGCGATCCCATCCCCACCTTTGCCGCCCGGCTAGTGAAGGCAGGTATCGCTACTGAGGAAGAGATTGACGCTCTGGAGGAAAAGGTGGAGCAGGAGATCGAAGAGGCGACAGAGTTTGCCCTGAATTCGCCTACGCCGCCGGTGGAGGAGCTGGAACGGTACGTCTATGCGCCCTTCAAGTGGACGGAAGCGGATTACGCCCGCGAGCGGAAACTGCGGGAGCTGTGCAGGACTTGCACTGAGCCTGGTCGAAGTGATGGCGGGGCAGGCACGCACAAGATCCAGTTTCGAGAGGCTATACAGGAGGCGTTGTGCGAGGAAATGCGCCGCGATCCCAACGTGTTTATGATGGGGGAGGACGTGGGGCTGTACGGCGGGGCCTATGGCGCTACGCGCGGGCTTTTCGAGGAGTTCGGGCCGGATCGGGTGCGCGATACGCCCATCTCCGAGGCCACCATCGGCGGGGCGGCGGTGGGCGCGGCTATGTGCGGCCTGCGGCCCGTGGCCGAGATCATGTACGTGGACTTCACGCCGCTGGCCATGGACCAAATCGCCAACCAGGGAGCTAAGAACCGCTACATGTTCGGCGGCAAAACGATCGTGCCCATGGTCATCCGCACGGAGGGAGGGACCGGGCGGTCCATCGCTGCGCACCATTCGCAATCGCTGGAGGCGCTGTGGGTGCACTTCCCCGGCATCTACGTGGTCATGCCCAGCACTCCCTACGACGCCAAGGGGTTGCTCAAGGCGGCCATCCGCGACGATAACCCGGTGATGTTCATCGAGCACAAGATGCTCTACGGCGTCGAGGGCTACGTGCCCGACGAGGACTACATCATTCCCTTTGGGGTGGCCGACGTCAAGCGCGAGGGATCCGACGTGACGGTGATCACCTACTCGCGCATGGTGCAGCGGGCGTTGGAGGCCGCCGAGCAGTTGGCGGAGGGAGGTATCAGCGTGGAGGTGATTGACCTGCGCACGCTCAAGCCGCTGGACATGGACACGGTGGCTGCGTCGGTGAAGAAGACGGGGCGCGCGGTGGGCGTCACCGAGGCCTGCAAGACGGGGTCGTTCGTCAGCGAACTGGCCGCGCGCATCCAGGAGGAGTTGTTCGACTGGCTGGATGCGCCGGTGGTGCGGGTCTGTGCCGCGGACGTGCCTATCCCCATGAGCGAGCCGCTGGAAGACGCGGCCATTCCCAATGTGGAGACCATCATCGCCGGCATCCGCCAGGTGTTGCGGTAGGAGGAGCCATGGTTACCGAAGTGATCCTGCCCAAGTTGGGGCAGACAATGGAAGAGGGCACTATCGTCGAGTGGCTGAAGCAGGAGGGAGAGCCAGTCCAACGCGGCGAGGTGCTGTTCATGGTGGAGACGGACAAGGCCACGCTGGAGGTGGAGGCGTCGGCGAGGGGCTTCCTGCGCAAGATCCTGGTGCCCGTGGGCCAGACGGTATCGGTGCTCACCGTGGTGGCGCTGATCACCCGCACGGCCGACGAGGACATCGCGGCCTATGAGCCACAGCTCCGGGTTCCGGGTTCCGAGTTTCAGGCTGACGAAGCTGCGCAACCTGAAGCCTTCAAACCTGAAACCCTGAAACCTGAAACCCGCATCTTTGCTTCGCCGCGAGCCCGGAGGCTGGCGCGGGAGAAGGGGGTAGATCTGGCGCTAGTGACCGGCTCCGGCCCCAGCGGACGCATCGTCGAGCGGGACGTGCTGGCCTATTTGGAGCAGCGGCCACGTCCTGAGCCTGTCGAAGGGCCTAAGGCGACGCCCACGGCGGTCAAAGCAGCGGCGACGCTGGGGGTGGACCTGGCGGCGATCAGCGGCACCGGTGTCAGCGGTCGGATCATGAAAGCAGACGTGACAGCAGCGGCCCAACCTGTCCTGCCGGCTGAGGAATTGGCTGTTGAGAGTGTGCCCCTCACCGGGCTGCGGCGCATCATTGCCGAGCGCATGGCGGCCGGCGCGCGTGAGACAGCCCGCGTGACGCTGGTCACCGAGGCCGATGCCACCGCTTTCGTCGAAGCGCGGGAGCAGATCAAGGCAGACGTGGCCGACGAGTGGGGCTTTGCGCCGGGCTACAACGACCTGCTGGGCCTCATCGTCGCCCGCACGCTGCGCGAGTTCCCCCACATGAACGCCCGCCTCAGCGCCGACGGGCAAGCCATCGAGCGGCTGTCGGCGGTCAACCTGGGCATGGCGGTGGATACCGAGCGAGGATTGCTGGTGCCGGTGATCCGGAACGCTGACCAGAAGGGCCTGCGCGCCTTCGGAGCCGAGCTCCGCGCGCTGGTGGAACGGGCACGGGCCGGCAAATCGCTGCCCGACGACCTGACTGGCGGAACGTTCACCATCACCAACCTGGGCATGCACGAAGTGGACGCCTTCACGCCGATCATCAACCTGCCGGAAGCGGCCATACTGGGCGTGGGGCGCATCCGACCTAAGCCGGTCGTCCGGGATGGCGAAATAGTGGTGCGGCAGATGTGGACGATGAGCCTGGCCTTCGACCACCGGGTGGTGGACGGTGCGCCAGCGGCCCGCTTCCTACAACGGATCAAGCAGTTAGTCGAGAACCCTTATCTACTATTGGGATAGGTGAACATGACGATTCAGACCGACATCGCTATCCTGGGCAGCGGGCCGGGCGGCTACGTAGCCGCGCTGCGGGCGGCTCAGCTTGGTGCGCAGGTGGCACTCATTGAAGAGAAGGCAATCGGCGGCGTCTGCCTCAACGTGGGCTGCATTCCCAGCAAGGCATTGCTGCGCAGCGCCGAGGTCTACCGCACGTTCCGCCAGGCAGAGACGTTCGGTCTGCGCCTGGAAGGGAATGTGATGCCGGACTGGCCGGCGATACAGGCGCGCAAGGAGACCATCGTCCAGCAACTTGTGCAGGGTGTGGAGAAGCTCCTGCACAAGGCTGGCGTGCAGGTGCTTCGGGGGAGGGGGCGATTTGTTGCGCCCTGGACGCTGGAGGTGACGACCGCTGATGGCGTGCAGCGGGTGGACGCCAAGAATATCGTGATTGCCACCGGCTCGCGGCCGGTGCGGTTGCCCCTGCCAGGTATGGACTTACCTGGTGTTATAGATTCCACCGGCGCGCTCGCACTAGAGGCATTGCCCAAGCGGTTTTTGATCATCGGCGGCGGCGTGGTCGGCGTCGAATTCGCTGACATTTTCAACGCCTTTGACGTAAAAGTCACCGTCGTCGAAATGCTGGACCGGCTGCTGCCGCAGATGGACGCCGACCTGGGGCCGGCACTGGCCTGGACGCTGGGTCAACGCGGCGTGCAGTTTTATCTGAACAGCGGCGTGACCCGCGTGGACGCCGCCCCCCCTTCATCCCCCCCAACTTTGGGGGGGAAAGAGGGGGGGGGCGGCCTACGGGCCACGGTCATCACCCCCGGCGGCGAAGTGGAGATTGAGGCCGACCGGGTTCTGATCGCCGTCGGGCGGCGACCCAACGTCGAGGATCTGAGCCTGAAGGCAGCCGGCGTGCGTTTTGACAAGGCCGGCATTTCGGTGGACGCGCAGATGCAGACGAACGCGCCGGGTATCGCTGCCATTGGGGACGTGACAGGCGGCCCGCTGCTGGCCCACATCGCCATGCGAGGCGGCGAGGTGGCTGTGGAGAACGCTCTGGGACACACGGCCACGTTGGATCTCAAGACCGTCCCCTGGTGCGTCTACACCGATCCAGAGGTTGCCAGCGTGGGGTTGACCGAGGCACTGGCGCGTGAGGAGGGCTACGACGTGCGGGTGGGGCGCTTCCCGCTGAACGCCAGCGGTAAGGCGCTGACCTACGGCGAAACCGATGGCTTCGTCAAGGTCGTCAGCGAGGCTCGCTTCGGTGAGGTGCTGGGCCTGCACGTTGTCGCGCCTCACGCCAGCGACCTGATTCACGAGGGCGGGCTAGCCCTGGCACTGGAAGCCACCCTAGACGAACTGATCACGACGATTCATGGACACCCCACGCTGGGCGAGGCCGTTCGCGAAGCAGTACTGGAAGTACGGGATGGAGCGTTTCATTCAGACTGTTGATTAGTGAGCCAAGGTCTTCTTGCGCTTTGGAGTCAAGAAGGGCAATTTGGGGCGTTGGTCAGACGGGACGGCTGTCGCAGCCTGGCTCAGGGCTTATGCGCGCTAACCGAATTCCTCTCTGGGTGATAGATGTAGGGGGGCTCCTACACCTGCCGCCGCGGTCGGTTATGCTACCTCTTGTCAGGCTGTTCGAACTTGTCCTTCCCTCGGAATTGGAGTACAATTTAAGCTGTGGCTTGCAGCATCTCAAACAAGTCTGAGACACTACTAGTGAGTTTCAGGACTATCGGGACGCTGGTGGTGGTGCATTAGAGGCAACGGATGCGAATCGAACAGGTGCAGGCTTGCCTGGCTTTCGCGGAGACTGTGAAATGATACAGCGTGTAGTCGAAGAATTCGAGCGCCGAAGCGTCCACCTGGCTTCCATGGAAGAGGGCGAGATTCTGCACCTGTTGAGCAAGTACGAACCTGTGCTGCGCTTCCACGAGGGTGAGCGCTTCTTCCCGATGAGCGCCATCCTGTACCTGCTCTTCAGCACTTTATGGTACATCCCCCTCAAGAGCCGGGAGGGAGAGGACATCGTGGACTCCCCCTACGAAAAGCGCGTCACGCCGGGCCTCTTTGAGCTTCTGCGCAGTCGCCCCCACATCCAACTCAACACCGAGGTGGATCAGGATGATTTTGGGGGAGCGCCGGCTGAGGACAGATACGTGCGGATGCAACACGTCCAGCGCCGGCTTGCGCAGGCCAAACCTGCGGCGGATTATCCCATCAAGCAGTCCCGCCGCTTCCTCGAATCCAGAATCCGCCGCTTCCGCTCAGCCTGGCTCAACCCCGGCATGCTGTTCCTCCATTTCGCGGAGACCATCGCGCCCTGGGACCGGCGTCTGATCCGCCACTGGTTCCTGCCGCGCGGTACCGACGACGAGGCCAGTCGCAAATACGACGAGCTGACCACGGCCGACAACCTGGCTTCGGATGCAGAACGGGAAGTATGCTACTACGGGCGGGTGGTGGATCAGTGCGGCTACCGCGTCGTCCAGTACTGGTTCTTCTACGCCTTCAACGACTTTCGCACCGCCGTGCGAGGCGTCAACAACCACGAGGGGGATTGGGAGCGCATTTCCATCTACCTGGCGCAGGAGGATGGCCAGTGGCGGCCCAGGTACGCCGCGTACTCGGCTCATCACGGCCAACAGACCCGCGCCTGGGAGGACATCGTCTGCGCCGACGAAGCGCGCCGGCATCCGGTGGTTTACGTGGCGCGCGGCTCCCACGCCTGCTACTTCGAGCCTGCCATACACCGGCTTGGTATAGGTCCCTTCAATGATTACGCGCTGGGCGATGGCCAGGAGATCGGCCCTGGCGGCTGGGGCTCGCCGCGCATCTTCACCGAGACCGAGCCCGACTGGCTGTTCTTCGACGGCTTCTGGGGGGCCTACATCCGCGACCTGCTGATGCGCGAGAACGCCCCGCGTGGCCCGCTCTACACCATTGAGCCCGGCCTCCACCGTCCGAAGCCCCGCCAGAGCTGGTACGACCCCAGGCGCTGGGCCGGCCTGGAGTGCATGGGTGGTCCGGATTGCGATCACGAGCCGCGCGGCTACTACAGCTATGCCACTACGGACTCGGCCTGGCAGGAGGATTGGGGCACGGACGAGGAATGGGACGAGTGGGCGAAGGCGGCGGGGTTGGAGCAATATTGAGCCTACTGAAAGAAGCTCCCGCAGCCGTCCCCGGGTGCGGAGATTGGCCCGCAGAGCAGGCTTTTTTCAGGGAAGGGCAATATTGAAAGCGGATGCAGAGCCCTGCATCAGCGAGGACGAGACAACCTGGCAGTCAGTTCGCTGATTAGGCTCCAGACCTCCTCGAAAGACGGATACGTACTGATCAGCCCGCTCAGCGTGCTATCCCACACTCCACGAATGGCAACCTCTTGCCGATCCAAGACATCGGGCAAGAGACCCTCGATGGGTATCCCGCGACTGGCACACTTCTGGGGAAACACGCTCACGACTTGCTCCCAGTCAACGGCCCCGTTGGTCCACAAATACCACAAATCGTACGCATCCCTCGGTGATGGATTGACCCGTTGGAACAACAGCCCCCGCAGCTTCTCGGCAGCAATCTCCTCCAGGCTGTAGGCTCGCACTATCACCGTTCCGAAGTCGGCTGCATCAGAGTAATCGTAGACGAGTGGACGCTCCTCAATGGGCAACACGATGACTTCGTTGTAAGTCGCGTCAACCACTACACTCAGGGGGGCGCCCGTCGGGTGAACCAGGCGGCGAAAGTAGAGTCTGGCTTCGAAGGTCTCGGCTTCGCATTCGTTTTGGACCTTCTCGAAGCGAAACCGGGGAGCCAGGAACTCCAGACCACACCCCAACTCCACCCGTGTACCCACGTCGAGCAAGTCAGCTCGTAGTCGCGCTTCGGCTATCCTCTTCACCAGCGTGAAATCCAGGTCAACAGAGAAGCGGGTCTGAGGAAAATAGAGCTTGCGCAAAGCTGTCCCGCCTTTGAACACGAAACTCTCCCTCAAAGCGGCGCTCTCGTAGAGCGATTTCAGTACCCACGAGAGCAGATAATCCCGCTCCACCACGGCCTCGCCGCCGGCCATACCTGCGGCTCGCCTACGGATCTCGGCCACACTGATCATAGGCTATACCCCTGCTGGCTGAAACGCCGCCGGGTCCAGATTGACCAACAGCCGCCAGCGGCTATCGTAGCGGCCCTCTCTGGGCAACTGCGGATCCAATGGACTGTATCCGCTGCTCAACCAAGCTCGCCAAGACTCTATCTCTTGGGACGAGGCCAGCCCTAGAGCCTCAATGATGAACCCAAAGCGCTTGATCACGGCCCGATTGCCCATTTGCAGGGCATAGGAAACTAGCTTCTCACAGTCCAGCCGCCCCTCCTGCCAGCCGATGCGTATCCCTTTGGCCGCTTCCATAACCCCTCCGCATAGATCCGTTCGGTCAAGGCAATCGGCCAGGGTCTTCTCCACATCGGTAATCTGCACCTTCCGCCCCTCGAACCACTGGGAGCGTAAGCCGAAGAAGCGGTGAGCCGAGAGGGTAGCGAAAACGAAACGGATGCCCAACACTGTCTTCTCCCGTTCGTGCTTGCGATTGGTGGTCTGCACGAACACGGCGTGGGGCAGTTGCTCGGTCAGGTTCCAGTGGCTCAGAGCGCTCCAGTAGCCAATGGCACAAGGATCGGTCAGATAAGAGGCTATCAGAAAGCGGTCGGCGCTCCATTCCCGATTCGGTCCCGCCTCCAGAGGGACGATGAGATACGTCCCCCGCTCCAATCGTTCCAGCCATTGTTTTTGCACCAGGCGGTACAGCAGGGTGTTCACGTGATCGGGGGGGAGGTTCGTGAGCGCCTGAGCCTCCTCTACGGTGAAGATGGTCTTGCCGGCCCCGCTGAGCTTCAACAGAAGTTTGAGGGCTTCCCCTCGCAGGCTGTTCATAGTCTGTTCCCCGTCAATGTGTGTTATTGTTCATTTTCGTTACAAAGAGTATAATACTCTATCTGTGAGTTTTTCCGGACGCCAGGTTCAATGACCTGGGACTCGTGAT
>CAZVCJ010000003.1:0-3761 GCA_964625745.1 uncultured Anaerolineae bacterium
GCAGACCAAATTGCATGTGTGCTTTCATTTTCGTTACCTCCTTGGTTGTTCCTTTGTCAGGTAACTATATTATACTCGATGGGGGTAAACGTAGGGGTAAACGTGGGACGACGAAAAGGCGGGGAAACAAAAATCCTACCCCATGAAAGGGTAGGATGGGAGCACGGTAGATAGGAATGTGAGGGGCAGGAACATTTGTGTCAACTTAAGCTCTGAGCCCCGTCCCCGGGGCGGCCCGGGGACGGGCCTTTGAGCCTTAAGTTGACACTAATGGGGGCAGGAAGAACTAATCGAGGGACAGCCCGTCGAGGATGCGGCGGTACAGCGCGGTGGTCTCAGGGGAGGGGCGCGTACTCAATTCGCGCTCCAGAATCTCGGCGCAACGCTGGTACTGCGCGAGGGCCTGGCTCCGCCGCCCGGAGAGGGTGTAGGCGCGCATCAACTGGCGATGGAACTTCTCCCGCAGGTCGTCCATCTCCAGCCCTCGGCGGAGCGTCTGGATGGCCTGGCGGTACTGCCGCCGCGCCAGCAGCCTTCCGGCCAGCTCGTCCAGCGCCTCCAGGCACCGCTCCCGCAGCCTCTCACGGGTCAGCAGACACCAATCGGCGTAGCAGTCCTCCAGGAAATCACCCTGGTAGAGGGCGATGGCCTGCTGCAGCCGCTCTACCCGTCGCTCCGTCCCGGTTTCCTCCATCAGCCGCTCGAACTCGGCCACGTCGAACCAGTAGTCCAGATGCGGGTGGATCTGGTAGCACTGACCGTCGAAGTGGAGGGCCTCCCGGCCCAGCGCGCGATTAAGGCGGAACTTAGTGGTGTGGAAGGTGGCCTTCACCTTGGGGGCGGGCAACTCCGGCCAGAGTACGGCGGCGATCTGGTCGCGCGACCGGGAGGAGTGGGTGAGCAGGTAGAAGAGCAGGTAGCGGGTGGCTGCTGCCTCCCATTCTGAAGAGGGGATTTCCACCCCTCCGCGCTCCACGCGCCCCCGACCGAAACCAAAGATGCGCAGGGGCTCCTCCTCGGCCTCAGTGGGGGATAATTGTTGGAGTATTGCCTGGGCGGTGTACTCGAAATCGCGTGCCCGGGCCAGCAGCGCAGCCATTTCTTCACCGCCGCCCCCCTGCTCGTGCGCGCGCTCCAGCAGGGGGAGCACCCATCGGCCCTCGACGACGAAGAGGAACTCCCGGCTGAGCGGGTCAGCCGTGGCGAGCACCTGTTGGAGGATCGCCAGCGCCTCCGCCTCCCGGCCAGCCTGGAACAACGCCCAGGCAGTGAAGAATTGGACCCGGGCCAGCTCGCTGTTTGCCCCGATCCGCTGCAGTCGCTCGCGGGCGCGGGCCAACTCCGCCAGTCCTGCCTCTACCTCCCCCGCCTCGGCCCGCACCAGGCCCAGCGAGGCTCCGTACCGGCCGAGCTGGTATTCCGAGTGCTGCCGCTCCGCTAGTTCCATCGCCTGCTCGATGGCCGCCTGTGCCAGAGGGTAGTCGCCCCGGCAGCGGTGCACCAGTCCCAACGCCTCCCGGCCGTAGGCGGAAAGGAAGCCGTCGCCCAGTTCGTCGGCGATGGCGAGCCCCTCCTCGCAGATCTCCACCGCCTGCTCGAGCGTCCCCAGGTCGCGGTTCAACTCGGCCAGGCTGAGCAGTGTCAGAGCTTCGCTTCGCCGACGACCGGACCGGCGGGCCAGTTCCAGCGCCTCCTCGAAGAGGCGCAGCGCCTCGTCGTACTCGCCAGTCGAATAGAGATAAAAGCCCAGGTCGTTGAGCGGACCGGCCAAAGCGGCAGGGTTGGCCAGCCGCCGCCGGATCGCTACAGCCTGCCGCTGGACGGCCACCGCCTCCGCCCAGCGCCCCTGCCGCCACAGGCAGTCGGCCAGGTCGCTCTGGATAGAGGACTGTCCAAGGTCATCCCTCTGTTCGAGAGAGTACCTGAGCGCCAGCCGCAGGTGGGCCTCTCCCTCCTCCAGCCGGCCTAGCGCCGGGCACGAGCTTCCGACGATGCGATAGGCCTCATAGGCGACGGGTACGCCGGTCTCCTCGATCAGAGAGAGCACTTCTTGGCCGAGAGCCAGGGCATCCTGAAACCGCCCCTGTTCCTGCCAGACCTGACAACGCTGCAGCAGCGCAAAGGTCAGGCCGCGGGCATTCCCACTGGTCCGGTAGCCGCGCTCCGCGACCTCTGTCAGCGCCAGCGCCTCCTCCCACTGCCCCAATATATCGGTGGCGCGGGATTGGAACAGCGCCAGGCGGGGGGTGCGCTCACGCAACGGGGCCGGGAGCGCCGCACCCCACGCCGTCAGCGTCTCCAGATGGCCGGCATAGAACATATCCTGGGCTGCCGCCCCCATCACCCGCGCCGCATCCTCATAGGTACCCACGATCAGGTAATGATGCACGGCCCCCTCAGGCTGCTCGTGCGTCTCGAACCAGTTGGCGGCACGGCGGTGCAGTTGGATCCATCGGGGCTCTTCCTCCCGCCGCAGCCGTGCCTGCAGGTACTCCTGAAAGAGATGGTGGTAGCGAGACCATTCTCCCTCCAGCCGGGTGACAAAGAGGTTGCGGTCCTCCAACAGTGTCAGGAAGTGCTCAGCCTCTTCCAGGCCCAGCACCTCCTGGCACAGAGTTGGGCTCATTTCCTGGAGGGTAGAGGAGGCGGTGAGGAAAAACTGCACGGGAGGCTCCTGGTAAGCAAATACCTCCTGGGCCAGGTACTCGTACACCGGCTGATCGGAGGTGCGGGCCTGCACCAGGCTCTCGAGGATGCCATGCCACATTGAATAGGCAGTGAGCAGGATGCCAGTGATCCAGCCCTCGGACTGGGCTGCCAGCTCTTCGGCCTTCCTCTCAGGAATGTGGAGGTTGTAGTTCTGCGCCAGGAGCCCCTGAATCTCATTGGCACGGAAGCGCAGGTCCTCCTGACCTAACCCGCTCACTTCCCCTTTGGCTGTGAGCTGGATGATCAATGGCAGTTCGGGCACAGTGCGGCTGGCGATGATGAGGAGGAGTTGGTCTGTCTGGTAAGTCAGGAGGCGAGCCAGGATGGCGCCTACCTCGGGGACCTTCCCCAGCCGATGGTAGTCGTCCAATACCAGCACGAACCAGCGGGGAATGACGTCCACTATCTCGTTGATCAGCGCGTTGACCACACTGGGCGCGCCGTTGGTCAGGTCGAGGTTGGCAGCCAGCGCCTGGCGCGTGCGCTCGCCGAAGTCGGGGAAACGGTGATGCAAGCTGAGGACCAGGTGCTCCAGAAAGACCCGGGGATCGCGATCGCTCGAGTCCAGCGCATACCAGCAGACGGGATGCTCCAGGTCGTGGGCGAAGTCTACCAGCAGGGTGGTCTTGCCGTAACCAGCCGGCGCGGAAACCAGGACGAGCTTGCGGTCCACCAAATCGTACAGGCGGTCGAGCAAGCGCTGGCGGGTCAGAACGTCCTCCCGTCGTCGAGGGGGTAACACTTTGGAGATAAGCATGGAGGTGTTCATGTGAGTTGATCAGATTTCCGTTCAGGGCTAAAGCATAGTATACCAGATTTTACTTTATTTGGCAATGGCAAGCAATGGCAATCACAAAGCCGCAGAGGAATAGGTGCAATTTTCTGTAAACAAGTGCGTTGCACCAAGAGAATGCGATTGCCGTGAACAAAGCCACCTACGCGATTGACGTAGGTGACTATTTCCTCGCAGGAGTAGCGTTTGTTTTTTTGTTTCGTATCCATCGTGGCGGAATCGGTGCCTGAGGAGCGAAGAGGGATGGCCTTCGGCGTCT
>CAZVCJ010000003.1:3861-35705 GCA_964625745.1 uncultured Anaerolineae bacterium
TCCATCGTGGCGGAATCGGTGCCTGAGGAGCGAAGAGGGATGGCCTTCGGCGTCTTCGAGTTTGCCGTTTCTCTGGGCATCACCCTCGGCCCCGCCCTGGGAGCGGCGCTGGTTTCCCGGTCAGGCATGCGCCCCCTCATCTACAGCACCGCCGTAATGAGCCTCCTCTGCGCCATCCTGCGGACGGTGGGTTTGCACGAGACCAGCCATCAACCATCGCCCATTGAGTTGGCGAGCCTGAATCAGTTGCGTCTGCCCAGGCTACGCTGGTTCCTCCTGGCTGCCATCCTCCTGGTCTGCATCTACAACTGGACGCTGTGGGGGCCTTTCGTCTCTCTCCACGCCGAGGACACCCTCGGGCTGAATGAACCCCAGATCAACAATCTGTTCGCCGTCGGCGGCCTCGCCTGTATGGTTGCCAGCATCCTGGGTGGACACTCTGCCAGCCGTTTCGGGGGGCGCAACCTGCTCATCGCGGCTGGCCTCTGCCACGTCGTCACTATGGTTTTCTGGGCCCTGGCGGGCACCTCTCCATTGGGATTGACCCTCTTTATGATCACCAACATGGGCTTGCAGATAGCCCTCATCGCCTACAACACTCTGTTGGCCCAAGTCACGTCCAGGGAATCTCGGGGAGCCATCATCGGCCTCGTCGGCACCGTGACCGGGATCATCGGCGGCGTCGCACCGACGGTGGGGGCCTATCTGCGGGATAGCTTTGGCTCGATGGCGCCCTTCTGGATAGCGCTGCTGGCGGGCCTGGTCATGGCTGTGTTCTTGCAGAAAGTCGCTATTTCTGAGGATGCCCCACGGGGATGAGATAGAGAGGCTCGTGGTCGGGAGGAAGGGAGAGGGCGGCCTGCACCTGGTCATCGTAGAAGGCGCCGATGGGCACCGCCCCCAGGTGCAGAGCCACGGCCTGGAGGAGGATGTTCTGGCAGGCGTGGCCGGCCTCCAGCTTGACGTAGCGTTCGGCCCGGTCACCGTACTTCTTCGCCGTCCTCTCGTACACCGCAGCGATGACGAAGACCGCTGGAGCATCTCGTATCGCGTCCTGCTTCAGCCCTGCCTTCCAGAGCGCCTGGCGCAGGTCGTCGTGGGACTCGATGATCACCTCGTGGCCCTGGGGCACGTAGTGGTAGAGCCCATTGGCGGTGGCCACGTAGACCTTCAGCGGATAGAGAGCCCCAGCCGAGGGAGCCGCCCGCCCACCCCAGGCGACCGTCGTCCCCTGAGCGGCCCAGAGAAGCTGGGAGATCTCCTCCAGAGTAAGCTCCTTTTCGGTAAAGTTCCGCACTGAGCGCCGCTGAGCCAGGGTTTCCTCGAGAGATAATGCCCCCTGCAACTTCGGCTCTGGCAAAGCCATCTCCTCCGGCGGCGGGGAGGCCGCCACCTCCTTGACCTGCTCAATGCGCGGGCCACAGCCGCCCAGACTCAGACTGGTCGCCATTGTTAAGGCCAGCGCTACGCAACCAACAAATCGCATCTCTTCCTCCCAGGCTGAAACCATTCCTAAACAAAAGAGGTACGTAGACGCGATACCACCGCTCTAAGGCGAAGTCCTGAGTGGTGACTTCATCCGCCAGAATCTCCACGCCGCTGGCCGTTTGGGAATAGTAACCGCTGGCCTCGGCGGTGACGTCGTACAGGCCAACTGAGAGTGTCTTGGTATAGTAGCCGCTGGAGTCCGTGCCGGCTGTCGTCTGAGCACTGCTTTCCTGGTTCACGATGGTCACTGTCACACCCAACAAGGGATCGCCGCTGCTGGCATCGGTCACCGTGCCCTCAAGGTAGCCCTCTCCGAACAACGGGCTGGACATGCTGGCAATGGTCCCCACGGAGGCTTTGACGAACTCGGTGAAATAGGGCATGTTCAGGGTGCTGAGTTGATCATTAGTCGTGTGATAGTAGGGAGTGAAGTCTTGCCAATCCTCGATGGCCAAGATGGCATCATAACCGTAATCCCAGAAGGAGGCATGATCGCTGCGGTTGGTAGCGCCGGCAGTGATAATCTCAGGAACGAGATTGATGTCGTAGGTATCCACCACATCGGCGAACAGGTTAGCGATGGCGATGGAATCGGCCCCGGTTCCGGCGTGAAGCTCGATGATGGAATCGGCATCGGAGTCGTAGGCGATCATGTCCAGATTGAGCACGCCCAGGATGTCGTCGCCCTCGTAGTAAGCATCCTGGGCGTAGTAGTGGCTGCCATAGAGCCCCTGCTCTTCCCCGGTGAAAGTGACGAAGCGGATGGTGTAGTCGAAGTCGTACTGGCTGAGGATGTCGGCGGCGATCATCACCGCCGTTACGCCGCTGGCGTTGTCATCAGCTCCCGGAGCGTTCGTCAATGCTGTTTGGTGTGTTTCCGCTCTGCTGTCCACGTGAGCACAGATGATGTAGATGTCATCGGGGTAGGTGAGGCCCGGCTTGGTGGCCACCACGTTGCGCCAGTTGTTGTCCGACCAGGTGTAGTTATGATATTCCACATCCAAACCCAGGTTCTCGAAGTGCTCGTAAACGAACTGCGTGGCCTTTTGGACAGGCTCACCGCTGTAGGAGTAGCGGGTATAGAGGGTGTAGGGCTGTCCACCGATGGTGACCTCGTTCTCGCCGCTGAGGTTGCCATCGTATAGATAAACGGTATCGGCATCAACCTGGGCGATTATCTCCTCAATAAGCGGGTCAGGCTCGCCCAGGGCGGATACCGGCTGCGGCCCCTGAGACATGACAGAGCTGCCGCCGACAATTAACACAGCAACGATGAGCAGAATCCATTTTGCTGTGAGCCTCCTGTTCATTTGGGACTCCTTTATTCATGAAACCTGAGAAACCAGGTTTTTGTGCTGGAGAAGTGACTTCCGCTGACGGTACTACATGGTCAGCCAGATCCTCAACCACACAGTGAAAAAACCTGGTTTCTGGCCTCTTCCCGATGGCTTACGGCGCATACCTGAACGGATGCCGCGCCGCTTCTTTCTCGTTGAGCAGTTCTTCGAGGGTCGGGCGGCTTTCGATGGCTTTGCGAATGGCGGCGCGCATGGCCTTGTAGTTGTTGAACTCGATGCGCTTGCGGTTGGCAGCCGCCGGGTGGACGAAGACGTTGGCGATCATGGCCAGGTCGCCCAGGGCCCCCTGGGGGAGGCTGCCGTCCTCGACGCTGGCTTCAATGGCCAGATTGATGCCGCGCGCAGCGTCGTCGTAGACGTGGCCGGCCTGCTTCCTGGTGCGCACGGTCACAGTGGGAACCAGCAGCGTGCGCGGCCGCTCGCTGATGATGCGCAGCTCGTGCGAAGGCCGGGGCTCCCCCAATGCCCTGGCGATGGCTCTGCCCACCGGCCCCTCTCTGACGCCCAGCAGCAGGTCAACGTGAGCCAGCTCAAAGAAGGGCGGCCCAGAGAACCCCTCGCCGACGCGCAGGGTGAAGTCCCCGACACTCGAAACCCGAAACCCCAAACTCGAAACCTCAACCTTGCCCAGGTTCTCCAACTGGATGCGCAGCTCCTCGCGGTCCTCTCGCTCGAAGGCTCCGCCGGGCATGATGGGGTGGCGGGAGTTGCCCATCTCCAGCCCCATCATCCGCAGGCCCTCTTTGACCGCCTGGGTGGTCCCCTTGCGGATGACGATGCGCACCAGCTTCTGGATCTTGGCCTGCCCATCCTGGGCCGTGGCCAGATCCCCTTCCTTCACAGCGGCGTAGATCTTCTGCCATAAATCGGGAATCAGGTTAGCGCTGGCCAGGATGGCCCCGTCGGCGCCGGCGGCCAGGGCAGCCATTACGATCTCGTCGTGGCCGCAGAAGATGCCGATCTGGCCCTTGACTTTCTCGAACAAGGCCATCAGGAAGGGCATGTCGCCGCTGGAATCTTTGATGCCCACCACGTTGTCCAGGTAGGCCATCCCCTCGGCAGTCCACCACTTGAAGTGGGTGCCCGCGCACTGGGGGATGTTGTAGAGGATGATGGGCAGGCCGACCTCGTTGACCGCTTCGTAGTGTTCGTAGACCTCGTTGAAAGTGGGCTTGAGGTAGAAGGGTGCCACCACCAGGGCCGCCGTGGCTCCGGCGTCCCCGGCGTATTGGGTCAAGGCTATGGTGTCCCTCGTGCTGGCGCATCCCGTGCCAGCCACCACCGGCACCCTGCCCCCCACCTCATCAACGGCGATGTCAATCACCAGCCGCTTCTCCGCCTCCGTGAGGTATACGAATTCTCCGGTGGTGCCCGCCGGCACCACCCCATCCACATGGGGCAAGACATGGCGGATCAGAGCTCTAAACGCCTCCTCGTCAACCTGGTCATCTTCGGTGAAAGGTGTGACCAGGGCAGGGAATATGCCTTTGAACCAATCTGGTTTCTTTGACACAATGTCCTCCTTATGACTTGTATTCAAAATTGACAAATCCAGCCGATTGTGTTAAAATATCGATTAGCAAAGTTAGCTAACATACCTATCTCTGAGGAAACCAATGAACGAGAAGCCAGCCCTGAAGTTTATCATCTCCACCCAGGCTCAGAACAACTTCGGTCGCCTGCTCGACGACGTATCAGAGAACCGCACCCGTTACGTGGTTAAGCGCTTTGGCCACCCCAAGGCGGTGCTCATCAGCCTGGACGATTTCGAGCGCCTGCTGGCCAACGAGGCCGAGGGCGAGAAGTACCTGCGTATCCTCCGCGAAAACCGCCCGGAGTACGTGCTGGGAGAAACGGTTGATTAGGGAGACACCATGAGCCTAAGGACGAATCTCGTCACTCAACCTACGCTACCCTCACTCAACATCCCGGTATTTCCAAGCACCAGGTACCAGGGGAGCAAGTTGAAACTGCTCGACTGGATCTGGGCCACCATTCAGGGCTTGCCATTCGACACTGCCCTGGACGCTTTTGGGGGAACGGGTTGTGTGAGCTATCTGCTCAAGAGCAAGGGTAAGCAGGTTGCGTATAACGACATACTCAGATTCAACTACCTCATCGGTCTGGCACTCATCGAGAACGACGCAACCACGTTGTCAGAAAAAGACGTCGCCTTCTTGCTCACCAGACACGCGAGCCCCCGTTACCCCACTTTCATCCAAGACACCTTTCACGATATCTATTTCACTGACGACGAAAACCGATGGCTGGACATGGTCATCACCAACATCAGGAATCTGGATGATAGATACAAGCAGGCCATTGCCTACTTCGCCCTGTTTCAGGCTTGCATCATCAAGCGTCCCTATAACCTCTTTCATCGTCGGAATCTCTACATGCGCACCTCCGATGTCCAACGTAGCTTCGGCAACAAGACTACCTGGGACACGCCTTTTGAGGCATGGTTCAGACACTTCGTGGCCGAAGCCAACAACAGCGTCTTCAGCAATGGACAGCACAACGTGGCCATGAGCTACGATGCCTTTGAGATTCCTGGGCAGTACGACCTGGTTTACATTGACACCCCCTACATTTCAGGCAAGGGCGTGGGAGTAGACTATCTGCACTTCTACCACTTCCTGGAGGGGATCGTGGATTACGACAACTGGGCCTACAGGATAGATTACCGGAGCAAGCATCGCAAGCTCAAGCAGAAGAAATCTGTCTGGACTGATAAAAATCGCATTCGCGACGCCTTTGACAGGCTCTTCGAGAAGTTCCAGGACAGCATCCTGGTGGTATCCTATCGCGACCATGGCATCCCCTCGCCGGACGAGCTTATCACGCTGCTCCGAAAGCACAAAGGGGCCGTAGTAGAGGTTAACGGCACAGACTACAAGTACGTGCTGAGCAATGGGAACTCCAGAGAATTGCTATTCATCGCTCAGTAATTGCGCCAGTATTCCAGGAACTCCTTCTGTGAACCGAACTCGCCGCGTCCTGCTTTCAAGTCCCCTATGTTGGTGATCGAACGGATATGCTTGGTGGTGCCGCTGCCTGTCCGACGTGAGGCGATACGCCACTTCTCCTGAACAACGACGTCAATGTCGGTGATGCGGAACTTCTCTTCCACCAAGTCGCCGATTTTCTCTTCGTAGGTCTCGAACTCGTAGCATAGACCGATGATCCAGTGCTGAGCATAGTCGCCATAGGGATACCGGATAGTGCCCACCTTCTTGTCCGGAGTGCGGAAGTAGCCGAGATAGGTTCCGATGGTGAACCCGCCAATGGTGTTGGCACTCTTCTTACGAGAAGTCTTGACATCAATGGCTATCTTCCCCTCGAAGCCAGGAAGATCGCTAAGCGTGATGTCGGGATATTCCCTTCCACCACCCTCCTCCAGGACACAACGATACTTCCGAGCGATGGGCTTGATCCGCTCAACCACCAACTGCTCGAAAATCGCTGAGATGGCCCTGCTGTCGGACGGCACATCAATCACGCTCTGGTCCTCGAGGAGCAGACCCACCACTTCCCACTTGAATCCTTCTAGCAATGCCTCCAGATCTGCCTTGACGTTGTACATGCGTCGCTCTCCTTGCGTGCTCGTGAAGTCTTCACACCCTCTCCGCCCAAACCTCCCAGTGGGCGCTGAGCTTCGGCTGGCCCGATTCCCCCACCCGCGCGTACTCGTTCCGCTCCAGGTCCATAACGAGGAAGCCTTTCCACACGGCCCGTAGTTCGTCCTCGCGGAACAGGTGATGCGGCACGGGGACATCGCAATCCGGCTCGCATACCAGCCAGGTGCCCGGCTCAATCTCCGGCCCTCGCCAATCTTCGGGACCGCACCAGGCCCTCACCGTGGCGAAGAACTACCCACCCGGCTGCAACACACACCGCACCCCAGCCAGGGTACGCAGGATGCCGTCCACCAGGTTGTGATGGATGACGTACATGCTGACCACCGCGTCAAAGAAGCCATCGGGATAAGGCGGGGCCTCCATGTCCGCCA
This sequence comes from uncultured Anaerolineae bacterium, assembly GCA_964625745.1. GTDB lineage: Bacteria > Chloroflexota > Anaerolineae > VGOG01 > VGOG01 > CAZVCJ01. The sequence goes on from CAZVCJ010000003.1 coordinate 10,720, forward strand.
CGGCCAGGTGGGCAGGCAGTCCTTCCTGTTCTAGCCAGCTCCGGGCGCGAGCCAGTCCGTGTGAGTCTACGTCAGTGCCGAACGTCTCGAAACCCTGCGACGCCAGGTAGACCAGGTGCCGTCCCCCGCCACAACCAAGGTCCAGCACCCGCCGCATCCCTCGCTCCTGCATGGCCTTTGCCAGCGGACTGAACTTCTCGTGCGGGGTCTTCCAACTGTACCATAAGGGTTCGGGTGGTGTGCAAGTATGCATGGTAAAAGATAGCGAATTCATCTCAGAGTAATGCGTAAAACGTGATAGGCCATTACGTTTCACGTTTTACGCTTCACGAACGCCTGCCCAATCGCCCCCACCATCGCCGCGTACACATTTTGATAGAGAGTGTGGCGATCCAGAGCCTTGGGGTCCACCGTGGCCAGGACGATCATCACCTCCTCGTTCATGGCCGCCTCTGGGATCACCCCCTGCTCCAAAGCGTCCACGATGGCCTTGGCCACCGCCGATTGGGTTGGCCCGTAGATCATGTTGGCCTGGCGCAGGTTCTTCTGCTCCAGTGCGGGCAGGATCAGCGTCGGTGGGCGCACGGTCAGATTGGGCTCCAGGATAGTGGTCAGCGCCTCGCGACGATGGAGGGGATAGGTCAGTTGATAGGCGTAGGCATCGCCCAGCGGGCCCGACTTCGGCCCGGCCACCAGATCGAGCTGCACTTGCTCTGCCCCCTCGCCCGCCGACCCACTGCCCAGCTTGAGCCCTGCCGCCCTGATGACCTCGGCTGACAAGCCAAGGTCACCAAATCGCTCCTCCAGCTCCCCACTCGGAACTCGGAACCCGAAACCCGAAACCTCGATCTTACCCAGCTTCTCCAGCTCCAGTTGGATCTCGGCTCGCGTCTCGTGGAGCAAGGCCCCGCCAGTGGGCTTCAACGGGCGGCGCGGCCGCCCAACCTTGACCCCCATCATGTTGAGGGCCGCCTTGACCGCCACTCCACCGCCATGACGACAGAAGATGCGGGCCAGCTTCTGCACCCTCATCTGCCACTCTCGCGCCGTGGCCAGATCGCCCTCTCGCACTGCCGCCAAGACCCGCTGCCAGACCTCGGGGAATACGTTGGCGCTGGCCAGAATCATGCCTGAGCAGCCGCCAGCCAGGGCGGGCAACACCACCTCGTCGTGACCGATGAACACGTCAATGCGCCCCTGGACCATCTCCAGCACCTCCATAGTGTAGGTCAGGTTGCCGGAGGAATCCTTCAGGGCCACGATGTTGTCCACGTCGGCCAGGTCCTCGACCACGGTGCGGGGCAGGTAGGCGTCTACTACCTGGGGGATGTTGTACAGGATGATGGGAATGTCCACCGCCCTGGCGAGCTCGTAGAAGTGCTGGTAGATGCCCTTGTCCGAAGGGTGGAGGAAGTAGGGCGTCACCACCAGGCACGCGCTGGCGCCGGCTCCCCTGGCGTTCTTCGCCAGTTCAATGGCCTGGCGGGTCGAGGGGGCTCCGGCGCCGGCGATAACTGGTTTGCCTTGTGATTCCTCGACGGCGATCTCCACCAGCCGCTTTTGCTCCTCCACCGATAGATAAGGAAACTCGCCCGTGGTGCCGCAGGGCACCAGTCCATCTACGTCGTTTATCACGTGGCGGATGAGGCCGCGAAACGCGCTCTCGTCCACGCCCTCGTCCCTGCCGAAAGGCGTCACCAGGGCGGGGAAAACGCCGGGGGAAAAGGGCAATTTGCCTTGCTTTGATGTATTGCTCATGCGCGTTGCTCCTTTGAACAAGATGGCGATTGAAATCGCGCCTGTGAGGGCACTCCGTGCCGGTTGTTCACGCAGGGAGACGACTGGCGCGTTTGCGCCCTCCAGAGGCGGTTTCAACCGCCGTTCCCTTACGGCTTGGGTATGGCCAGGTCCGCAGGCCCCAGTTCCGACATGGTGGCCTGGGGGTAGTTCTCCTGAATGACCTCGTGGATGATCTGGGCGTATTTCACCTTCACGCGACCCCAGTTGGCCAGCATCCCCTCGTCCACCCACGGCTTGTAGAGGGCCCCCGGCCCGGCTGCGCAGGCTGGGCCCGGCTCGATTTTGAAATAGCACGGCGCACACAGGCGAGCCATCTCCGGCCCATCGTAGATCCTGATGTACCCGCCGAAGGATTCGGTGAGGATGATGTGCACGTCAATGGGCATGTCAATGGCCTGGCGGATGGAGGCAAACTGGGGCAGGCTGAGGTCGGCCACGGGGTTGACCGACCCCGCACCGAGCGATTCCAGCACCTTACAGCCAGCGGCGTTGGCATGGCCGGCGTAGATGGAGACCTTGAACACCACATCCTGCGGGATGTCGCCGTTCTTCTTCATCTCGTTGAGCAGCCAGAGCAACCCTTCGTCAATCACCAGGAATCCCCGGAAGCCTATGACGATGCAAGTCATGATGTCGGCGATGGCCTGCCGCAACTGGTCGGAGCCGCGAAAGCGCAGGCCGGAGAGCCCCCCCTCTGGAGTGACCAACTGCCTCCCCGTGTCCCAGGCGGAGCGAGGGCCGGGAGTCAGGATGACCTCCATTTTGGCGTCGGCGGCCATCTGTGCGAAGTCTTTGAGCTCCGCCTTGTCCAGCAGAGTGGCCCCCATCACCACCGAGATCAGGCGGTGGATGGGCATGTTCCGCTTCTGCGACTCGTCAATGACGGCCTCCAGCACCTTGGGCCGCTCCACGCCGGAGACCTCCATCCTGTACCAGGCCCCGTCGGGGAAGCGCTTGGGGCTGGTGGGGAGATCGTAGGCGTCCCTGCCGGGTATGCCCACTCGCTCCATTGCTTGTGAAACCTTGTCCATCTTCATTGATGTTGCCTCCTTGAGTTTTATTTGCATTTTTGCTCTCGCTGGATCCCTTCGGCAAGCTCAGGACAAGCGCCAGATCCAGCGGCTCATGCCAGCATTAAGTCGGCGTTATCCAATCGGCGCATCCGCTCACTGGACGGGGATCTGACGATCCCCTGTGAGCGTAAGCGTTCAGGTGTCATTGCGAGTCACAGTTTTTTGTGCCGCCTGTTCTGAGCTCGTCGAAGGGAAGCAATCCCCAAACGCCGATTCGGATATCGTTTCGCAATGATTGCTTCCAACGACGGTGGGGATTGCTTCGCAAAAACCGCTCGCAATGACACTGGGCTGAACGGTTGCCTGTGAGCAAGTGTTAAAGCCCACTCTCCACAGCTTTCAATGGCGTACGGAGAAAGAATCATACTCTCCACTGTAGTCCTCATAGACTATATCAACATCGTCCACGTGCGCCCCGCGTGGGCCTCGGTGGCACCAGGCTATCAGCCGCTCGACGGCCCAATCTTCTCCCTCGAAGACGGCCTCCACCCTACTATCCCACAGGTTTCTGACCCAGCCGGTCACGCCCAACTGGCGGGCCAGGTCTCGGGTCTCGGCCCGGAAGAAGACGCCCTGCACCCAACCGCTGACGAAGACGCGGGCCTTTTTCTTAGCCATGTCTCATCACCTCGGCTTAATGACATACCTTCAAGGCTTTACCCTGAAAACTTATGAAATGCACCACTAGCCGCTCGCAAGTATTATACTCGCTGCACATGAGAAAGGCAAGCTCACTAGCTGCCGGGGCCCGATGCCTCGATGGACTCTGTCCCAGACCCCGCGTAAGTCTCAATCTGTTCGAATAGGATGCTGTCCACCTGGTCATAAACTGCTACCCTGACCTCATCGTCCTGCACGTCGAAGTAGTTGGAGACCGAGTAGACGGTAATCGTCCCCTAGGGGGATTGGGTCGCTGACGGTCCGTAAGGAGTGTCACTCATGTGCAAGTTGCTCACTGGCTCTTTGATGACGAGAGGTAGATAAACATCGAAATCTGTAGCTACGGTCACCGTAGGTGTAGCAGTTGCTGTAGATGTAGCAGTGGCCGTCGTGGTCGTGCCAGTAGGAGTCGCCGTTGGGGTGCTGGTCGGCGTTGACGTGTTGGTTGGAGTCGGCGTTGGGGTGGGCGTTTCGCTTGGTGTGGGCGTTGGGGTCGGTGTTGCAGTGCTGGTGGGAGTTGGGGCCACGTTCACGTGCTCCACGACGACTCCCAGCGGTTGGGCCGCCCTGATGAAGGCCGTCCCCAGCCAGTTGGTAGGTATCGCCTCGATTGCCTCCGTCTTTAGATGCAAAGCCTCGCCTGGCGCCAGCGACTCGCGGTGCTCGGTGTGGACGAGTTGACAGGTGTCGCTTTCCCTGTACTCGATCAAAACAGAGACGCAGTATTGGCCCGAGTTCTGGATGGAAAGCTGGGCGTTCTCGCCCTGGTACTCTTTCACCAGATAGAGAGCGTAGTACTCATAGGGCGGCGTCCCTTCCATGGCCTCGGAGATGCCGACGTAGGAGCTGGAAGAGCCGTAGGGGCCAGAACGCATAACCACCGCCGCCAGGGGCTGGCCGCTGCCCTGGTACGCAGCCTTCCACTGCGTCCAGGCAGAGTCGTCACCGACGGCGTCGTTGGCTTCCTGGCAGGCTTCGTCGAAGACGTCCTTGTCCACCGAGTAGATGATGGCCGCCTTAGCCTCGGTGGGGATAGTACTTCGCAGCGTCCAGACGCCGTTGTTGAAGATTGTCTGACACGCGACCGCAGCAGGCCCAGGAGAGTTGGAAGGGCACAAACCCGAATACTCCCCCCAGAAGAAAGCAATCGCTCCGGTATCATCGTCCCCCACGTTCTGCGCGTGTATCCAGGTGCTCCAGCCGTCCTCGACGTTGATGCTGGGAATCTGGATCTTCTTGCCGGGATAGGCGGTGGTCTGAGCGGCTCGACTGAGCTCGTCGGAGTCTTGTCGAAGGGCAGCCGAGACAGCGGCGCCCGTGGTCAGGCCCACCAACAGGCCCAGAGCCAGCGCCAAGGTTAGAACAAAATGCAGCGTTTTCATCTTGACCTCCTGAATCAAATCACAGTGACCGCGCCGCTGTGTACTCCTTCTTCCTCCTGCTTGCCACTTGTTGGGCGAAGGTCTCCGCCCGAGCCCCCCGCGGCTGCGGTCGGGAGACCTTGCCGAACGCCGTCCGCGCTTGTTGGGCGAACGTCCAAGTCGGTTAATCCGAAGCAGCCACCAAATCATACTGCCGCCGGTACATCTGGCTGTAGAGGCCGCCACGGGCCAGGAGCTGGCGATGATCGCCCACTTCAACGATGCGGCCGTCTTCGAGGGCGATGATCTTGTCGGCGTGACGGATGGTGGACAGGCGATGGGCGATGACCAAAGCAGTGCGCCCCTCCAGCACCTTCTCCAATGCCTGCTGGATCAGATACTCGGCCTCGGCGTCAACGGAAGAAGTGGCCTCGTCGAGAATGAGGATGCGAGGGTCGGTCAGGATGGCTCGCGCCAACGCCAGACGCTGCTTCTGCCCACCGGAGAGCTTCACCCCTCGCTCGCCGATCTCGGTCTCGTAACCCTGGGGCAGATTCACGATGAAGTCGTGGGCGTAAGCCGCCTTCGCAGCCGCGATCATCTCATCCTCGCTGGCATCCGGTTGTCCGTAGACGACGTTGTCGCGCACTGTCCCGTTGAACAGGAAAGTGTCCTGCAGCACCACAGCGACCTGCCTGCGTAAAGAGACCAGTTTGACCTCTTTGACGTCATGGCCGTCAACAGTAACCTGGCCGCTGGTGGGGTCGTAGAAGCGGGGGATCAGGTTGGCGATGCTGGTCTTGCCTGCCCCACTGGGCCCGACCAGAGCCACCACCTGACCGGGCTGCATCTGAAAGCTGACGTCGCGCAACACCTCCTCGCCCGTGCCGTAGCGGAAGGAGACCCCCTCAAAAACGATGGCTCCCTGGATAGCAGGCAACTCGATGGCATCAGGCGCGTCCTCGATCTCTGGCACAGTATCCAGTAACTCGAACACCCGCTCACCAGCGGCGATGGCCTGCTGCACGATGTTGTCAGTTTGAACCAGCCGGTTGATGGGCTCGTAGAAAGAGGACACGTAGGAGATAAAGGCCACCAGGCCACCCAGGGTCAACGCCCCACTGAGGACACGATACACACCAAAGCCCAGGACTATCACCACGCCCAGAGATGCCACAAAGCCCATAGCTGGGAAGAAGGTAGCCCAATAGCGAATGCCCCTCACGCGCTCCTCGTAATACCGGGTACTGCGCTGGGTGAACCGGTCCAGCTCGTGCCCCTCCTGACCAAAGGCCTGGATCACCCGAATGCCGGAGATGTTGTCCTGCAACTCGGCGTTGATGTCGCCCAGCCGGTCGCGGATCTGGCGGTAAATAGGTCGCACCCGGGTGTTGAACAGCCGCATGGCCACGGCCAGAATGGGAACTGGGAACAAAGTCAGAAGAGCCAGTTGCCAGTCTATGGCGAAGAGGATGATCGCTGTCCCTACCAGGCGCAACAGATCAATGATGAGGAATCCAACGGAGTGGGTGACAAACTCCTCCAGGGCATTCACGTCGTTGGTGATGCGCGACATGATCTCGCCCGTCTGCTGGTTCTCAAAGAAGGAGATGGACAGGCGCTGCAGATAGTCATAGAGGAGAACCCGGAAATCGAGGATGAACCTCTCCCCCAGGACGTGTCTGAGGTACTGCTCCCCGAAGTTCAGGAGACGGGTCAGGGCGTAGACGCCGATCAGCCCCCAAATGAGCAGGGACAAACGATCCAGCAGGCGCTTGCCAATGACCTCATCGATGATCTGCTTCTGGAAGAGAGGAGGCAGCAGATTGAGGATGGTGAGGAGCAGCAGGCAGACAAAACTCATCACCACCCAGCGCCAATACGGCTTTAGATACCTCAAAAGACGGAGAAAAACGTTCATTTCTTGCTAACTTCTCTTGCTAACTTCCGCCCAATCGGCCATGAAGCGCTCGATTCCGACATCGGTCAACGGGTGTTGGATGGCCTTCATCAGGACGTCGTAGGGCACGGTGGCGATGTCGGCTCCCAGCAGGGCCGCCTCAGTGATGTGCATGGGATGGCGGATGCTGGCGGCGATGATCTGAGCGTCCAGGCCATAAGTGTCAAAGATCTCCGCGGTGTCGGCCACCACCCCCATGCCATCGTTGCCCGCATCGTCCAGCCGCCCCACGAAGATAGAGACGAAGGAGGCGCCAGCCAGGGCGGCCAGGAGCGCCTGGTTGGCCGAGAAGGCCAGGGTGGCGTTGGTGCGAATGCCCCAGGTGAGAGCCAGGTCGTGAGCCAAGTCGGGGTTGGTGTCGCACTGGCCCCGCCAGGCGCAACCCTGGCAAATGTTATCCGGGTCAACTTCCAAATCGAAAAGGGCACTGATGGCCTTGAGGCCCTCCGCAGTGACAGGTATTTTGATCGCCACGTGGGGCGACCACCGGGCGATCTCCAGGGCCTGGTCCACCATCTTGTCAGCCTCCAGCGCAGTAACCTCAGCGCTGACGTGCCCCTGCACGATGTAGCAGATCTCCTGCGTGACCTCTTTGTAGTCGCTGCGGCCAGCCCTCATCATCAGGCTGGGGTTGGTGGTAACACCGCTGATGACCCCTAACTCAGATGCTTGGCGTATCTCTTCGATGTTGGCTGTGTCCAGATAAATCTCCATGTTTAACCTCCCGTGTTGATGTTGGCACTACAACGAATTTGAAATAAATGGCATCCTCTCTAAATTCGTTGTAGTGTTTCACCGCCCCCCACGCCACTCATTATGTATATCCTCTTTTGCCCGTTATCGCAACCTATTCCACTTGAAGCCTGCCACTCTCAATTAGTCTGCCGAAATCGGCCAGGGTGCCCTGCCAGTCGGCCTGCAGGGTAGGCTTCGTGGCACCCGGCTTGACATCAACCACCCAGAAAGACTTAATCCCTAGCTTGATGGCCGGGGCGACATCCTCCTCAAAACTGTTCCCCACCATCAGGCACTCATCGGCGCGGCAGCCGATTTTACCCAGGATCTCCCGGTAGTAGGCAAGACGGGGCTTGGAGGCGTGCATGTTTTCATAACTGGTGATGAGGGCGTAATCGAAGTCCCTCACCTCAGCCCATTCGAGGCGCTGCTGGATAGCGGTCAAGGGAAAGACAGGGTTGGTGGCGATGACCACCGTGTAGCCTTGAGCAAACACCTCCTTCATGATCGCTCTCGCTTCCGGCCTGGCCCTGGTATAGATGCGCAGTCGGCCGAAATCATGGGCATAGAAGTCGTCGAAGACAGGCATCAGAACCTCAAGCGGATAGCCCACTTTGGGAAAGAAATCCTCCGTGAAAACCTGGCGATTGGTCCTGGTGGGATCGGTATTCCCGGCCATGGCTCTGGTGGAACTCAGCAACTGCTCCACAAACCTGCCGGGTGGGATCAGATGCGCTATCCTGGGAGTCAACGCTTCCAGATACCTGGGGAGGAAGGTCTCCATCGCGTTATCCAACAAGGTGCCATCCAGGTCGAATAGAATACTCTTTATCAAGACTGTTTCTCACCTCCTGGCAAATCCTCAACAAAGCAAAGTAATTATACCATCAATTCGACCGAAGGGACAATCGTCGGTGAAAACATCATGGCTATGCAAAAAGCCCAAAACCTGGTATAATATGTCCTGCTGACGTCGTTGGTTCCTCACAGAATTCTCACAGGGGTAGGGAGGTTGAACATGAGAAAGCTAAGGTTTCGGTTGCCCAGCGGGAGCAGGCTGGTCGTCATCGCGGCGGTGTTCGTGGCTCTGATCCTGGCATCCTCCGGCTACGTCCAGGTCGAGTACGGCACAGTGGGGCTGGTCACTCGCTTCGGAGCAGTGACAGGGAGAGTCTTGCGCCCAGGTCTTAACTGGAAGATACCCCTCATTGAGAGCGTATTAGCCTACCGCACCCAGGAGATCGTCTACCAAACTGTTGAGGAGGGAGAGTCCCAGGCGGACTACGTGGACTTCCCCACCGATACCACCACCGCCGATGGGCAGCAGATCATCCTGAAATATTCCATCCGTTTCCGTATTGACCCCCAGAAAGTGGGCTGGATCGCCAACAACATCGGCAGCGAGGGGGACGTGGTGGAGAAGGTGGTCAAGTTCCACAGCCGCATCCTGGCTCGCAACATCCCCAAGGAATACGCGGCCCTCGACCTTTACACGGGGAATATCCTGGCTGTCCAGGAACAATTCGAGGAGCAGCTCGCGCCCCTTTTTGTCGAGAAGGGAATCATCCTCGACAGCTTCGGCCTGCGAAAGATCGAGTTCACCGAAGATTACAAGCAGGCCGTAGAGCAGAAACAGATAGAGGCTGAGACCGTCACCACGGAGCAGCACCGAGCTGAGCAGGCAACCTATCAGGCTCAGGCCAAGGTTGAGCTGGCCAAAGGTGAGGCCCAGTCCACCATCGAACGGGCCAAGGGCGATGCGGAGAAGGTGAAGCTGCTGGCGGCGGCAGAGGCAGAGGCCATCCAGGTCAAGGGTGAAGTCCTGGCGAAGTACCCGGCCATCATCCAACTGCGATTTGTGGAATCCCTGAGCGACCCAGAGGGCAAGGTCACCTGGGGCATCATGTCTCCTGGCAGCTTCGTTCCCTTCTTGAATTTGACGCCTGGCGAGTCTGGACTTGGAACTACCGTCGTGCCCAGCACTGTGGTCACCGAGACTACACCGTAAGCTGGGAGAGAACAGTTAGGAAGGCGCTTATGAATGATCCTTGAGCGACTGGGGAATCCGGTAAAAGAGAGTGCGGATAGCAAAAAGACGGCGTGAAACACACGCGCTTCGACCACGCCACCGTCGCGGCTTTTTGGCACGTCGGTCGGTTGAGGTGAACATTGTTGCCATTCCCGCGCGGCCCGTCGCCAGCCTTCACGTCTGCCACGCCACAGATGCCCACCAACGCTTCAATGAGGAGAAACCACGTTGCCCTATCACATTGAATACTCCCCGGACGCCGAGGATCATCTACGTGCGCTGACAGCTTGACAGCAGGCCATTGTCCTGGACATAATTGAGTTATGAAGATGCTTGAAATGGCGAAAGCGACTGCCCCACTCGCTGAATATGCACGGGATGTGAACAAAGAGCCTGTGATTCTAACCGCTGATGGAAAACCTGTCGCAGCGTTGGTGTCCATTGAAAATGCGGATTTGGAAACGGTGACTCTAAGCACTCATCCTCAGTTTATTGCATTGATTGAACGGTCACGAGCACGGCAGAAAGCAGAAGGCGGGATTTCTAGTGCAGAAATGCGCCGTCGGCTGGGATTGAAAAAGACAACGCACGACAGATAACACACGCCAAACGTCGAAGGGCTACAGCGTTAGCCGTCATGTGCCAAATCAGCGTACAAGAATTGCGCGGGGTAATTGCCAGGAGAACTTGAGATGACAACTTATCAGTGGCGAGAGACATTTTTGCCTAGATCGAACATGCACGAACCGCTTCCCAGTACGGCACCGTAAGCTGGGAGAAGACAATAAGTCAACGAGTGAGGGAGTTTATGGAAGAGTTTACCGAAGAGCACAAAGAAGAGCCTGTATCTAAGACGCAGTTTGTAGTCAGGGCGGTATGGGAGCTGGTGATTACCGTCTGTCCGGCCCTCCTGGTAGCGCTGTTCATCAACGTCTTTGTCGCCGAGGCGGCGCTGGTGGAATATGGGCCTAGCATGGAGCCTAACCTGTATCGCGGCTATCGGGTGATGACAGAGAAGATCTCCTATCTTGTCCATCTCCCACGCCGCGGGGATGTAGTAGTAGCTGATCGGCCCGGGAACGAGGTGTCGCTGATCAAGCGAGTGGTGGCTCTGCCTGGCGAGACAGTTGAGGTGCGCGGCGGACACACATTCATCAACGGGGAGCAGATCGAGGAGCCATGGGTGACCAACTTTGGCGGGCCGAGCTATCCACCAACGGTCGTGCCACCGGATCACGTCTTCATCCTGGGCGACAATCGCAGCAACTCGCGAGATTCTCGCGCCATCGGGCCGGTGCCAGTGGATTCGATCAAGGGGCACGCCTGGCTTGTCTACTGGCCGTTGGATCAGATCAAGCTGGTGCCATAGATGTCAATGGAACTCCAGGAGACACTGAAGTCGACGGTCCTGAGACACCTTTCACGACTTGAGAGATACGAGCCTGCTCATGGGAGGGGCACAAGCAGGCTCAGCTTGATTGAACTGAAGCAAGCATTTGCCGACGACCCCGTGTATTCCATTTTCGGGCTCGATTCACCGGAATACATTGCAGCCGCTCTCGCTGGAGGCACCATAACCAGTATCCACCGCAAAATAGGCGATGCCTATGAAGATTGTGTCCGCGCCATCTTCTCGACTCAATATCAACTGACCGCTGAGCAGGTGCACTACACAGCTATGATCTCTTCAGGCGATAGACAGCTTAGGCACAGCCTCGACGTTCACTTCGCGTTGGAAGACCTTCCACAGGCTCGACGGGAAAGTTGGGCCAGCTATGCTGAGAGTCAACTGAAGCAAATCAGTCCCACGCCCAAAGTGGATATTGAAGCTATCGGTTTTGAGGTACGCCATTGTTACCAGTCGGCGGACTCGAAACGTGTTCAGGCAGATGAAGCTATGGCTCGTCATTGCATTGTTTCCGGCATACTACCAGTGATGCTCATATTTTGTGCTCAATCAAATAGAAGTGTGGTCAATCGCTATCGCTCACTGTGGGTTGTCACAGAAGGGCACGCATCATACGATTTAGTGAAAGTACAAACTGGCTTCGATTTCTATTCCTTCCTGCTTGCTAATAGAGAGTCATTCCGTCAACCAATTGTCGAGATGTTGAAGAGACTGCGAGAGACATGATGAGCCAGCTCAAGCAATTGCCACTATTCGTCACTAAAGCAAGTTTTCAGAAAAGAGACGTCAAATCTGTCACATTCAAAGGCAACTTCGACTACCCAATTCACCGCTGGTTTCGCCTTACCCCTAGCTTCTCGCCCGAATTGGTAGTAGACATCCTGGCTCATTGGGAACTGCCAAGCAATGCAAAGGTTCTGGAACCATTCTGCGGCGTAGGCACGACCCCTCTAGTATGTCAAGAGAGAGGGTTAAGCAGTTGTGCCATTGAATTGAACACACTTCTATATTTTGTAGCGAAAGTCAAAACAACTCCCTTCAGGAATCTAACTGATTTGGATGTTGCCGCCAAGGAATTAATAGCGCAGGCACAGAGTCACCTTGCGATATTGAAGACTCTGGATACAGAGACATTCCTGATAGACTACCACGATTCGATTCCCAAAATTCGGAACGTAACGAAATGGTGGTCACCTCTGGTCCTCAAAAAACTCACTGCTATACGAATGGCTCTCACCGATGCCTCGATGCCGGTTGACATCGCCAGTCTCCTCAAGCTGGCCGTGGCAAGCATACTGATCGAAGTCTCCAACGCACGTCACAACCATCCGTCGCTCTCTTTTGCCAAGGTCCCTAAGAATGATGCGCCGGTTTTCGAGAGGTTTCGAGAGCAGATAGAGATGATGATACGTGATCTGCAAAGCTTCCCCCAGGCAAGGCCGAAGACGCTCGTTTTGCAAGGAAACTCAAAACAGTTGGAGCAAGTATTACCCACCAACAGTGTATTCGATGCTATAATCACCTCACCACCTTACCCAAATCGTTATAGCTATGCCAGAGAGACTCGCCCTCATATGTTCTTCCTAGGATTGGTACGAGACGGTAGAGCAGTGGGTGAACTAGAGACCGAAGCCATCGGTGGCACGTGGGGTAAAGCCACTTCAGTTCTGAGTGGGCATTTTGACTATCGTTCGACAGTTGTTGAGGAATCCTTACGCGGCATTCCAGAACGCATTGGACAGCATGGTCACCTAATGCAGAACTATGTGATCAAGTATTTCAACGATATCGAGCAGCACATTGAGTCTCTCAAGCCATTTCTTCGACGAAGTGCCCCGTTGGCATACGTGATCGGCAATAGCAAGTTCTACAAAATCGTACTGCCTTCGGACGAAATTCTCGCTGACATCTTTCAGGCGAATGGTTTTCAGATCATTTCTATTGAAAGGATGCGACGACGAAATAGTAAGTCTGGTCTCTATGAGTCAATCGTGTTTGCAGAAACACGGTAACAAATCCGAACGTTGCCCTCACTACCTGTGAGGTTGCTAATCTCGATTGGAGCATAAACGACAGATGGAGTACAAAGACTATTACAAGATCCTGGGCGTGGACAGGAACGCCGAGGAGAAAGAGATAAAAAAGGCTTATCGCAAGCTGGCCCGCCAACATCACCCCGACGTGAACCCCGGCGATAAAGTGGCCGAGGAGCGCTTCAAGGGCATCAACGAAGCCTACGAGGTCTTGTCCGACCCTGAGAAGCGCCAGAAATACGATCAGTTGGGAAGCAGTTGGCAGCAGTGGCAGCGCACGGGCAAAGATCCTGGCGGCTTCGATTGGAGTCAGTGGTCCAGTGGAGCACAGCCTGGAGGCGGCGTCCGCGTAGAGTACAGGGACCTGGGTGATTTGGGAGATATCTTCGGCGGCAGAGACTTCTCCGATTTCTTCCAGAGCGTCTTCGGTGGCATGGGCGCACCCCAGGCGCGCCCCCGCCGGGGCCAGGACTACACTCAGCCAGTAGAGATCACTCTCGAAGAAGCATTCCAAGGCACTACGCGGATGATCCAGAAAGATGGGCGCCGCCTGGAGGTGAAGATCCCGCCGGGGGTCAAGACAGGTTCCAAGGTGCGGGTAGCAGGCGAGGGCAGCCCCGGCATGGCCGGAGGGACCAGTGGAGACCTCTATCTGGAAGTCGCGGTCTTGCCTCATTCTACTCTTGAACGTGAGGGAGATGACCTTCGTTGCGAGCTTCCCGTTGACCTCTACACCGCCGTGCTGGGCGGGGAGGTCGAGGTGCCCACCCTGGGCGGCGGCGTGATGCTCAAGATCCCGCCCGGGACCCAGGGCGGTCGAACTTTCCGCCTGCGAGGAAAAGGCCTGCCCAACCTGCGCAACCCCAAAAAACGCGGCGACCTCTATGCCAGGCTCAGGGTACAAGTGCCAAAAAAGCTCAACCCACGAGAAGAGGAACTCTTCCACGAACTGGCCAGCCTGCGCCAGGACAAGTAAACTTAACCACTCGGCAAGGTCTCCTGACCGCAGCCTGGGCGGGGCTCGGTCAGAGACCGTGGAGGAGGACTTCCCGCGCCCAACAGAGGTCAGCCTGCGCCAGGATAAGTAAGTAGGAGAGATGATGCACAAAAAGCTGTATCTGTCTATCTTGATCACCCTGTTGACGACGGCTCTGTTAGGCTGCAATCTGACTTCGCTCCCTAACGTCAGGCAACAGGAACCCACTCCTACCCCGCCCCCCACCCCCACCCCCATCGTGATAGTGGTCACGCCGACGCCCCTGCCGCAGGAGATGATAGAAGCGGTTGGCATCGAAGAGCAACGGGTGATCTCCGTTTACCAGCGCACCAGCACCGCCGTGGTCAACATCACCACCCAGGTATTGCGCCAGAGCTTCTTTTCTGGCCTCATTCCTGAGGAGGGTAGCGGCTCTGGCTTCGTGTACGATCACGACGGCCGTATCATCACCAACTACCACGTGGTGGCAGACGCCAGCGAGATCGTGGTCAGCTTCGGCGGAGACAAGGAGCTGCCGGCCGAGATCGTGGGCGTTGATCCCCCAAACGACCTGGCTGTGCTGCAAGTGGATGAGCTACCGGAAGGCGTCGAGCCTATTCCCCTGGGCGACTCGGACGCCCTACAGGTGGGCCAGCGGGCCATCGCTATCGGCAACCCCTTCGGCCAATTCGAGCGCACGCTGACAGTGGGCGTGGTCAGCGCCATCAACCGCACCCTGAAGACCGACGACGATCAGGTATTGCGCGGTGTGATCCAGACCGACGCCGCCATCAATCGAGGCAACTCCGGCGGGCCATTGCTGGACAGCAGCGGGCGGCTGATCGGCGTCAACACGGCCATTTTCTCGCCCAGCGGCACCTCGGCAGGTATAGGCCTGGCGATCCCAGTCAACAAGCTCAAGCAGATCGTGCCGGAACTCATCCGGAACGGGCGCTTTCCCCATCCCTGGCTGGGCATTGAGGGGCTCGGCTACGAGCTCTATCCAGAGCTGGCTCAGGCGCTGGACCTGTCCGTGGACCAGGGACTGCTGATCGCCCAACTCTACCGCAACAGCCCGGCCGTGCGGGCCGGTCTGCGTGGCGCCACTGAAGAAGTGGCCTACCGGCGGCGATGGCTGCTGGTAGGCGGCGACATCCTGACGGCCATTGACGGCGTGCCACTGCGCAACTGGGACGACCTGGATGCTTACCTGCAAGAGCAAACCGAGGTCGGGCAAACGGTGACGCTAACCATCTGGCGCGGCGACCAGGAGATGACCATCGAAGTGGAGCTAGGTGAAATGCCCGAAGGTCTGTGAACCTGGCCAAAGTCAGGGCATATAAAACGACCATGAGAACTAAGGTAATAAGGAGGGTAGAGCGTGTTCAACGAAAATGATCTGCAAGAGTTAGTAAGTTTTCACAGCGAGGAATCGCCAGTGCTAAGCCTGTACCTGGACGTAGACCCGACGAAGCGTACCACCGATGAATACAGGCTGGTGCTGAGGGGCCTGCTAAAGGAGGTGACAGGTCAGGCATGGCGCGAAGATATTGCCGCCGTGGAGCGATATTTCGACCACGAGTACGACTGGCAAGGCAAGGGGGTGGTGATGTTTTCCTGCCTGGAGCAGGACTTTTGGCGAGCTTATCCTCTGGCCGTGCCGGTAGAGAACCACATCAACGTAGGCGAGCGACCCTACATCAAGCCCTTGACCGACATCCTCGACGCCTATGGGCGCTATGGAGTCGTGCTGGTGGATCAGGAAGGGGCGCGACTCTTCCTCTTCCAGCTAGGGGAGCTTCAGGAGACCAGCGGGACCATTGGTGAGGAGGTAAAGCGCATGAAGCACGGCGGCGGCTCTGCGGCTGGCCGCCGCCACCGGGGCGGAGTAACGGCACGCACAGGCCGGAGAGAGGAGGAGATAGCCCAGCGCAATCTCAAGGAAGCAGCCGAGTTGACGGCCAAGTTCTGCGCGGGAGGGCGATGTGGCCGAATCATTCTGAGCGGCACTGAACAGACCGTGGCCCAGTTTCAGGAAATGTTGCCCAAGGACCTTCAAGATCAAGTAGTGGGCAGCTTCCCCGCAGGCATGACTGCCTCGGAGACAGAGGTGTTGGACCGCTCGCTGGACATCATAGCGGAGGTGGAGCGCGAGAGGGAGAAAGAGCTTGTAGAAAACGCCATCACCGCCGCAGCCAAGGGCGGGGCCGGAGTCATCGGCCTGGCCGACACCCTGGGATCGGTTTACGAGGGACGAGTGCGCATCCTGCTAGTAGACGAAGGATACAAGGCGACTGGCTACCGTTGTCAGCAGTGCGGCTACATCGCCGCTCAAGCCAAGGAGAATTGCCCCTTCTGCGGCGGCAAGGTGAAGCAAATAGACGATGCTGTAGACCTGATCGTGCGAAGGGTCATTGACCAGGGGGGACAGGTCGAGGTAGTGAGAGACAACCCTGACCTGGAGAAGGCGGGACGCATCGGAGCGCTTTTGCGCTATTGAGTGCTTCTGGGCGGGCTGTGTGTCTGACGCAGCCCGCCCAAGCTTTTTGGAGAATCAGATGATGCGGGGAAACTCAGAGGAACTCGGGGAGCTTGTAGGATTTTATCGGAGGGTTAAGCAGTTGCAGCGAATCTCTAACAGAGTTCTAACGTTTTTCTTGCGTAATTCTAACGTGAGTGAGCTATAATTAGATTGATAGAAACCAGGTTTTTGGCTCAGAAGATAGGCTTTTCGCAGCATAGAGAGTCCCAAAAGCAACAGTTCGTCCATTCAGGTGACAAAAAACCTGGTTTCTCTATGATGAGAGGAATCGAATCGTGAACCTCAACAAATACACTGAGAAAGCTCAAGAAGCCCTCGCTCAGGCGCAGAGTCTGGCGGGCGAATACAATCATAGTCAAATCGAACCGGCGCATCTGCTGTTGGCCCTGTTGCGGCAGGCGGATGGGGTCGTGCCCCAGATCGTGCAGAAGCTGGGCGCCTACCCTCGCGTGCTCCAGGAAGAGCTGGAGCAAGACCTGGCTCGCCGGCCTAAAGTCTACGGGGGAGCAACCCAGGTCGGCCTGTCGCGAGATCTACGGGCTGTCCTTGACCTGGCCGAGCGAGAGGCCGGACGGATGCGCGACGAGTACGTATCCACCGAGCATCTGTTCATTGCCCTGACAGATAAGTTGGCGGGAGATGCAGCCACTTTCCTGACGAGCCAGGGCATCACCAAGGATGCAATCTTGAGGGCTCTGACCGGCATCCGCGGCTCTCAGCGGGTGACCACACCTACCCCGGAGAGCACCTATCAGGCCCTGGAGAAGTACGGTCGTGACATGACCCAACTGGCTCGCCAGGGCAAGCTGGACCCGGTCGTCGGCCGGGACGAGGAGATCCGCCGCGTGATTCAGGTGCTATCGCGACGCACCAAGAACAACCCCGTCCTCATCGGTGAGGCTGGCGTGGGCAAGACTGCCATCGCCGAGGGGCTGGCCCAGCGGATCGTGCGAGGAGATGTGCCCGAAGGATTGAAGAACAAGCGCATCGTGCAGTTGGACCTGGGAGCACTCGTAGCAGGAAGCAAATTCCGGGGCGAGTTCGAGGAAAGGCTGAAGGCTGTCCTGAAAGAGGTAACTGAGTCCGAGGGGCAGATCGTCCTCTTCATTGACGAGCTTCACACCGTGGTGGGAGCGGGAGCAGCCCAGGGAGCGATGGATGCCAGCAACATGCTCAAGCCTATGCTGGCTCGTGGCGAGCTGCACTGTATCGGCGCCACCACTTTGGATGAATACCGCCAGCACATCGAGAAGGACGCTGCCCTCGAACGGCGTTTTCAACCGGTCTACGTAAACGAACCTTCGGTAGAGGAGACCATCTCCATCTTGCGGGGACTCAAGGAGCGTTACGAAGTGCACCACGGGGTGCGGATTCAGGACCCGGCGGTCATCGCCGCCGCCACGCTGTCCCAGCGCTACATCTCCGACCGCTTCCTTCCCGATAAGGCCATTGACCTCATTGACGAGGCCGCCTCGCGCTTGCGCATGGAGATAGATTCCAAGCCGGCCGAGCTGGACGAGATTGATCGCAAGATCATGCAACTGGAGATCGAGCGAGAGGCCCTCAAGAAGGAGCGGGATGACGCTTCCCGAGAGCGGCTCGGCAAGTTGGAGAAAGAGCTGGCTGAGCTGAGAGAGGACAGCAGCCGCCTGAAGGTTCACTGGGAGATGGAGAAAGAGGCCATCCAGGGTATCCGCCAGATAAAGGAAAGAATCGAGCAAGCCAAAGTTGATATCGAACAGGCTGAGAGGCGAGCTGACCTGGAGGCAGCAGCCCGGCTGCGCTACGGTACCCTGCGGGAGTTGGAAGCTCAACTGAAGGAGCAGGAAGGCCGCTTGAAGGAGCTCCAGAAGGATCACCGCATGCTCAAGGAGGAGGTGGAGGCCGAGGATGTGGCCGAGGTGGTCTCCAAATGGACGAGCATCCCTGTTTCGCGTCTCATGGAAGGGGAGATCCAGAAACTGCTCCATACGGAGGAGCGTTTGCATCGCCGGGTGGTGGGGCAAGACGAAGCCATATCCGCCGTCGCCAACGCTGTGCGCCGTGCCCGTGCTGGCTTGCAGGATCCCAACAGGCCCATCGGCAGCTTCATTTTTCTGGGGCCGACCGGCGTGGGCAAGACGGAACTGGGCCGGGCTCTGGCCGAGTTCCTGTTCGACGACGAGGAGGCCATGGTCCGCCTGGATATGAGCGAGTACCAGGAGCGCCACACCGTGGCCCGTATGATCGGAGCGCCGCCCGGCTACGTGGGCTACGAGGAGGGTGGTCAACTCACTGAGGCCGTGCGTCGTCGCCCCTACTCGGTGGTTCTGTTCGATGAAATCGAGAAGGCTCATCCTGAGGTCTTCAACGTCCTGTTGCAGATTCTGGACGACGGCCGCCTCACCGATGGCCACGGCCGCACGGTCAACTTCAAGAACACAGTGGTCATTATGACCTCTAATATCGGCAGCGAGTTGTGGGACAGTCAGGCAACAAGTCACCGAGGCAACGAGGAACAGGTATACTCGTTGACTCGGAACTCGGAACTCGTTGCCCGCCTACGGCAGCATTTCCGTCCCGAGTTCCTGAACCGTGTTGACGAAATCATCGTCTTCCATTCCCTGACCACGGAAGATTTGGTGCAGATCGTGGACATCCAGTTGCGTCGGCTCCAGGGTCTCCTGGCCGAACGGAACATCGTTCTGGAGCTAACCGAGGCAGCCAGGCAGCTCGTGGCCGAGAAAGGTTACGATCCCGTCTACGGTGCCCGTCCTCTCAAGCGAACCATCCAGCGGGAGCTGCAGGACCCCCTGGCTCTGAAGATTCTGCAGGGCGAGTTCAGGGGTGGGGACATAGTGCTGGTGGATGCGAGGGATGGAGAGTTGGTGTTTGGGGAGAAGGTAGCAAGTTGATGAGTTAACGAGTAACGAGGAAAACGAGTTTGTCAAAAAGGGGTGAGTTGAGTATAATTAGGGTGAGAACAACGGATCGGCAGGACTTCGTCGTGAGCTCAGCTGGGCATTCATCACATCTTTAAGCAAGACGGGCGGTACCCCGCCACTGAGCGGTTCTTGCGGGAAAGTGAGCGGATCGAGTGCGGAGTGCCCATCTTTAGCCTTTTGGAACTGTGTGGGCTTATTGCGACCGCCAGGCAGCCTGATGAGGCTACACTCAAACGCCAGATGAATGGCTACAGAGTCACGGATACCGTTGAAGCTGGGCGACACAAAGTTGCCTGGTTGATGATGATTAAGGAGCAAACTACCCATGATGAAATTTGATCGTTTCACCGAGCGGGCGCTGGATGCGGCCTCTCGGTCGTATGAGATATTGCAGCGTTACAGCCACAACCAGGTGGACACCGAGCATCTGCTGCTGGCCCTGCTGGAGCAGCCAGAGGGCGTCATCCCCCAGATCCTGGAGAAGCTGGGGGTCAACGTCGAGACGGTGAAAAGCCGCCTGGACGGCGTGTTGAAGGCCAGCCCCAAGGTCGCCATCTACGGCGGCGGGACGGGTCAGGTGTTTATCACCCCCCGCCTCAAGCGAGTCATAGACCTGGCTAACGAGGAGGCCAGCAAGCTCAAGGATGAGTACGTCTCCACCGAGCACCTCTTCCTGGCTATCGCCAGTGAGCGAGGCACCCCAGTGGCTCGCATTCTGGGTGGCTATGGCGTTACCAAAGACCGCATCCACGAAGCCATCAAAGAAGTGCGCGGCGGCCAACGAGTGACCGATCAGTTCGCCGAGAGCCGGTATCGCGTCCTCGAAAAATATAGCCGTGATCTGACTCAGTTGGCCAAGGAAGGGAGGCTGGATCCGGTCATTGGCCGCGACGAGGAGATCCTGCGGGTCATCCAGGTGCTGTCGCGGCGCACCAAAAACAACCCGGTTCTCATCGGCGAGGCCGGTGTGGGGAAGACGGCCATCGTCGAAGGGCTGGCCCGTAAGATCGCCGAAGACGATGTGCCTGAGATACTGATGGGCAAACGAGTCGTCTCCCTGGATTTGGCGGCCATGGTGGCCGGCTCCCGCCTCCGTGGCGAGTTCGAGGAGCGTCTGAAAGCGGCCATCGAAGAAATCCAGCGGGCCGAGGGGGAGATCATCCTCTTCATTGACGAGGTGCACAACGTGGTCGGAGCCGGCGCCGGCGCGGGAGCCCTGGATGCCTCCAGCATGATGAAGCCCGCCCTGGCCCGGGGCGAGCTGCAGTGCGTGGGGGCCACGACCCTGGACGACTACCGCAAGTACATCGAGCGGGACTCCGCTCTGGAGAGGCGCTTCTCTCCCGTCTACGTGGAGGAGCCCACCGTTGAGGAGACCATCGAGATGCTGAGGGGACTTCGCGACCGCTACGAAGCTCACCACAAGGTCACCTTCGCCGACGAGGCACTGGTGGCAGCCGCCCGTCTCTCCCAACGCTACGTGACGGACCGCCATCTCCCCGACAAGGCTGTGGATCTTATGGACGAGTCGGCGGCGAAGCTGCGCGTCGCCATCTACAGTATGCCGCCAGAACTCAAGGCCATGAAAGCCGAACTCCAGAAGTTGACCACCGAAGAAGAGGCAGCCTGGGCAGCCCGAGACTACGAGCGGGCGGCCAGTTTCAAGAGCGAGCGCTTGCAGTCGGAGACGGCGTTCAATGCCAAACGCGATGCCTGGCGACAAGAGATGAACCTGGATGAGATAGTGGACGAGGGAGATATCGCTCAGGTAGTCGCTAGCTGGACGGGAATCCCGGTGCACAGTCTGATGGAAACTGAGGCCGAAAAGCTCCTCGAAATGGAAGAGAGGCTTCACGAGCGAATCGTCGGCCAGGATGAAGCCGTGAACGCTGTCGCCGATGCCATCCGCCGGGCGAGAAGTGGCCTGAAGGACCCCAAGCGCCCCATCGGCAGTTTCATCTTCCTGGGCCCCTCCGGGGTGGGCAAGACGGAGTTGGCCAAGACGCTAGCCTGGTTCATGTTCGACGACGAGGAGGCCCTGGTACGCATAGACATGAGTGAGTACCGGGAGCGACACACCGTCTCCCGCCTCTTCGGCGCGCCTCCTGGCTACGTGGGCTACGAGGAAGGAGGACAACTGACCGAAACAGTGCGGCGGCGGCCTTATCAGATCGTCCTCTTCGACGAGGTCGAGAAGGCCCATCCCGACGTCTGGAACGCTTTGCTGCAGATCATGGAGGACGGGCGACTGACCGACGGGCAGGGTCACGTCGTTGACTTCCGCAACACGGTGATCATTATGACCTCTAACATCGGCACGGAGTTTGCCCAGAAGGGGGCTACCCTCGGCTTTCTGAGGCCGGGGGAAACAGACACTTCCGATGAGCAAGAGGCACATCAGAAGATCCGGAAGGACCTCAAGGAGACCTTTCGCCCTGAGTTCCTCAACCGCGTTGACGAGATCATCATCTTCCACACCCTGTCCCCAGAGCAGGTGAAGCAGATCGTTGATTTCCAGATGAAGGAGATCAGCGCGCGTCTTGCCGAGCAGGGCTTGACCGTAGAGTTGACCGAGGCCGCGCGGGAGTGGTTGGCCGAGGAGGGTTACGAGCCTCAGTTTGGAGCCCGCCCCCTCAAGCGCACCTTGCAACGGCAAGTGGAGAGCCCCCTGTCTGTACAACTGCTGAACGGCGTCTTTCGGTCGGGCGACACCGTGGTCATAGATGTCGGTGAGGAGGGATTGGCTTTTGCCAAGAAGGGAGTCCCGATCGCGGAAGCGGTCTTCGCTAAAAAAGAGGAGGCTTTGGTCGAACAAGGAGTGTGATTTAGAGCTGTCGGCTAATCAAAACACCGGAGGGAATGGCGTTCCCTCCGGTGTTTTTAGAACACGGATGTGCAGGATTTACGGATTCCTTCCCCTCTGCTCCGGCTGGATCGCCAGATCCAGCCGCTGAGCGACGGATTTGACAATCCGTCGCGAGCGTGAGATTTGATCCGCTAATCCTGCCGATCCGCTGTTATCCTGTCAGATGAAGCAAGGCAGCGGATAGCAGGGGCACGGTCAGGTTATCAACGTGCCAGGGGGAGAGTGCCTCGACCAGAGTGGCGAAGACAGCCACGACGAGGGAGTAAAGTAGACTCATTTGCCAACCTGGAGGAGGCAGTAGTAAAAGGGCCAGGAAGGTGGCCAGCCAACTGAAGAGGAACATGGCCAGTGAGCCTTCTATGGAGCGGGTGGAGCCCAGCACGCTGTACTTTCGCCGGCCGTAGCGTCGGCCCAGGATGGCTGCCAATGCGTCCCCCCAGGTCATGGGCATCAAGCTGGCCACCAGGAAGTTGGGCCGCTCCCAAAACAGGCAGAGGATGATGGCGAAGGAGATGGGGAAGTAGACCGTGCCCAGGTTGCCCTCCTCACCCGTTTCTACCGACTTGAAGATATCTTGGCGATAGGAGATATAGTTGAGGACCACGAAGGAGAGAGGCGGGACGATGGCAAAGTACCAATGCTCAAACAGCAGCACCGTGCCGAAGGCCCATAAGCCCACGGAGATGTGGATGAGCTTGCGGGTGAACTCCGTGGAATAGCCCCGCCGCTTGCGCAGGCCCTCGCCGATGCCGATCATGGTGAAGACGTAAACGTAGGAGATTACCAAAGCCAGCCAGTCTGATCTCATTGCTCCTCCTGGGGTCAAAGTTTCTGCCTCAGTGTGCTGTGCTTATCCCCCTCAACGCTGAGGCAATCCGCGCTGCCACAGCAGCGTTGTTCTTCAATAGCGCTACGTTGGCCGCCATGCTCCTGCCCTCGGTGATGTTGACAATCTGATTGAGCAGGAATGGGGTTAGTGCCTTGCCAGTGATCCCTTGCTCCTCGGCCGCTGCCAGGGCCCTCTCGATGGCGTGCTCCGCGACCTCGCGGGGCAGTTCCGCCTCCTCGGGCACGGGAACCGTCACCAGCACGCCACCTTCCAACCCCAACTCCCATTTCGTGCGGATGATCCTGGCTGCTTCCTCAGGAGTGTCCACGCGGACGTCCACCGGCAGGCCGCTTTGGCGAGAGTAGAAAGCGGGGAACTCATCTGTCTCGTAGCCCAGGATGGGCACGCCGTGGGTCTCCAGCCACTCCAGGGTGAGCGGCAGGTCGAGGATGGCCTTGGCTCCTGAGCAGACCACGGCCACGCGAGTCTGGGCCAGCTCTGGCAGGTCGGCCGAGATGTCGGCGGACTGCCCCCGGTGCACCCCGCCGATGCCGCCGGTGGCCACGACCTCGATGCCAGCCAGGGCCGCCACGTACATCGTCGCCGCCACCGTCGTCGCCCCGTCCTCACCCCGCGCCACGGCGATGGGCAGGTCCCGCCGACTGACCTTGCGGACTCCCTTTTCAGTAGCCAGCCGTTCCAGCTCCCCCTCCGTCAGCCCGACCCTGATCTTCCCCTCGATGATCGCAATCGTGGCCGGGACCGTCCCGTTCTCCCGCACGGCCTGTTCCAGGGCCCGGGCCGTCTCCAGGTTCTGTGGATAGGACAGCCCGTGAGAGATCAGGGCGGATTCCAGAGCCACGACGGGTGAGTTGGCATTGAGGGCTTTTTGAACTTGAGGCTGAATCTCCAGAATCGAATACATCTTTCCCCTGGCGGAGTACAACTCGCCCATATCGCTGAGTGCTCGAGGAGTTACTACCTCCGTCTCTTACCCGAACCCAAACTCCTTACGCTTTAGTTCGGCAAACGTAATCTTGAATGTCGTTCCACCGCTTCTATCCAGCTCGATAGTCCCTTCAAGCTGTTCCACTAACGTGTTGACGAGTTGCAAACCTAATGATCCCGCATCTCGGAAGTCCAGGTCTCTCGGGAAGCCAACACCGTTGTCGCTGACCATCAAGGTAAACTGACCATCATCCGCACGAAGCTCGATGCGGATTTCGCCCCCCCCTCTTTCCCCCCCACGTGCGGGGGGGATGAAAGGAGGGGCTGGAAAAGCGTGTTTTAGAGAGTTGGAAACCAGCTCATTGATGATCAGTCCACAGGGAATGGCTGTATCAACGCCCAAGAGAACATTATCCAGATGGATCTTCAGTTTGATGACATTCGGATTGACGCCATAGGACCGGAGCAGGTAGTTCGCCAGGCTTCGGACGTATCCAGCGAAGTCAACCCTCGCCAGGTCCGGGGATTGATACAGCCTTTCGTGCACGAGGGCCATGGATCTGACGCGGTTCTGGCTTTCCTGGAACACCGCTAGGGTCCCTTTATCCTTGATGTTTTTGGACTGAAGGTAGAGCAGGCTGGAAATGACCTGCAGATTGTTCTTGACCCGATGGTGAATCTCCTTCAGCAACACCTCTTTCTCTTCCAACGACTGCTTTATCTCGGCATAGAGGCGGGCATTCTCCAAGGCCGTGGCGGCGTGGTGGGCAAAAGTCTCCAGCCGCTGGGCGTCGGCGGAGCTGAACTGGCCCGGTCGAGTCCCGTCCACGTTCAGAAAGCCT
>CAZVCJ010000003.1:35805-49610 GCA_964625745.1 uncultured Anaerolineae bacterium
GGGACGATGCTGGTGGCCAGCCTCTCGCTCATCTCCGGCAACAATCGTTGATAGTCCAGTTTGACGCGGTAGAAGGCGCGGTCAATCAACGCCTGTACCCGCTGTTGCAGGGGCATAAAAGCCAATGCGATGCTCAGCGTGGCGATGAAAACCACCAGCGTATCATTCTCGCGGTGCAGTACTGCCGGAATCAGTAGCGCCAGCAGACGCACCAAGAGCAGATAGAGGCCGCCCAGGACAGTCGTGAGCGTGCCGTAGACCAGGGCGCGATTGATGATGATCTCAATATCAAACAGACGGTAGCGCAGAATAGCTATGGCAAGGGAGAGGGGCATGACAGCGATAAAGATCATGACCACCGGATGGGGGAACAACGGACGGCTCCCCAGCATCAGTGGCAAGGCATAGCCTGGGATCAGCACCGCAACCCCTAGGCCAGCACTCCACAGTATCCAGCGAACCTGGGCGCGGGTCACCGGATCGCGTGCGGTGCGAACTGAGCGAATGCCCACACTGATGACCAGCCCCAGTTGTGTTATTGCTATAACCCAAGAAATACGATTCCCGATCCCCAGGGCCGCGTTCCACCCCGGAGACAGCGCCGTCGCTCCCAGGATGACCAGTGGATAGAAAGCGTACAGGACGAATGGCACCAAGCACGGGAAGCGCTCCACCAAGGGGTGTGCGACCGGAAAGACCAGGGCAAAGTAGCATATAGTGGCGATGCTGAGACTATATATCCCGTGTTCGTAGGCCAGATGAAACCAGAGGGGCCAGCGCCAAGGCAAGGTGGCGTATTGAAAGTTGTAGGCATCACCCCAATACTGTAGCGATACTGTGACGCAGAAGAGCATGAACAGACGAGCAGCCAGCTCTTGCGGCCGTTTCCAGAAGACGAAGATGCCAATGGAAAAGAAAGCCAGGGCCACTAGCAGTTGTGAAGTCCAGCGGACCAGGATCGCGCGGAAGGGGACGGGGGTCAACTGGATCTCCAGTGTCATCGGCTGTCCATCCCGCAGAGTCTCGTAGGTGACGATCCCGCCGGTGCGCCACTCCGGCCCCCGGGACGCGCCACTCAGCCACTCATCAATGGTGTGACCGCCAGCGCGAGCGATGATGTCCCCCACCCGGAGTCCCCCCGTTCGCTCTTCCAGCAGCCATTGGACGCGGAAGCCTTCGGGTGTGAAACTCGCCAGGTCGCCCGTGGCCCCATCGGCCGGCAGCCAGGCGTAGAGCATGAAGACCCCCAACCCGACCAGGAGACTGACTACCCACACGCCGTGCCAGAACCAGAGAGAGGCTTTCATTTGCATGGTCTATTCTCCTCTCAACCGCCGCGCCGTCCACCACAGGCCGAAGCGATACCCCAGCCAGGCCCACACAATGCCACCGATCAGGTCCGGCAGGTTGTGCTGGCGGGTAAACAGGGTGGAGAGCAGGGTGATTATGGCAATCCCGGCCCACAGCCAGCGCAGTCGGGAGCGCCAGTGCCACCAGAAGAGAACGATCAGCATCGTAGTGTAGGTGTGACCGCTAGGGAAGGCATTATTCGAGCGGTCGTTCTCGTATATGAGGCGCATCAAGTCTATCTGCCAATTGCTTCCCTCCAGAACTGGGCGCTGAACGTAAGTGGGGTAAAGCAGATAAACGACGTAGCTGGTCAGCATCACGGTGATCGTGCCGATGACGAAAGCCCGGTACAGGGTACCGTCCATTTTCCAGGTCGCCCAGATAAAGCACCCCACCCACCAGACCATACTGAGCAGATAAGGTATGGCCCAGATAGGCCAGAGGGGGATAAAGGCATCCCATGGGGTGGCCAGGACAACGCCACCCTGCACGGTGCGGTTGATAGGGAAGTACAGCAACTGGACGATGAAGAGGACAACCAGCCACGCCAGGCGTACCCTCGGCGTCATTGCCGGTCGTGCCGATGTCTTGGAGGGTATCAGATTTCGTTCTGGGATGGTGCCTTCAAGCTGATCCACTAGCGCGTTGACCAATTGCAAACCTAATGATTCCGTGTCTCGGAAATCCAGATCTTTCGGGAAACCGACCCCGTCATAAACAATACAGCTCCCCGTAGTCGCAGACCTTGTTTCTCTCCTTCTTGGCCTCAAGAAGGGCCAAATCAGCGGCCTTCATCAGGGCCTCGGGTTCCACCATGTCCTCAGAGTAGGCAGCCACTCCCAGACTGATGGTGATCTCGCCGCTGAGCTTCTCCTCGCCTGGGAAACGATGCCTCTCTACGTCCATCCTGATCCGCTCTGCCAGAGTCACCGCCTGCTTCTTGCTTGTGTGGGGCAGGAAGATGACGAATTCGTCGCCGCCGTAGCGAGCGACGATGTCCATCTTTCGAATATCTTGTGCCAGAAGCTGGGCCAACTCCTTCAGCAGGGAGTCGCCTACCAGGTGGCCACAGGTGTCGTTGTAAGTCTTGAAACCGTCAATGTCGAGCATGATCAGGGAGAGATGCTCATCGTAACGATTCGCCGACTCCACCCCCCTCTCCAGCAGCTCGTAGAAATGACGGCGATTGTAGAGCCCCGTCAATCCGTCAGTGATGGCCAGGCGCTCGGTCTCCTGGTGAAGCTGTGCATTATTGAGCGCGATGGCGGCCTGGTTGACGAAGGCCATCGCCAGTTGGACCTCCTCAGCGGTATAAGGATGTACCTCCACCCGATCCACGGCGATCATGCCGATGACCTCATCCTTCACTATCAGCGGCACCCCCAGCCAGGATTGGATGTGTCCCGACTCATAGGTATTCGCCTCCTCTTGGAAATGAGGGTATTCCTGGATGATGTCCTCGATGGCCAGTGGCGCTTTAGTAACGACTACGCGATGGTTGGGGAATCTGGGGTCGAGTGGAAAGACCAGGCCCACTACTTGGTCGGGCTTTTCGAATCCCTGGCAGGCCACGATTTCCAAACCCTCATCCCGCAGCAGTTGGACCGAGGTGGTGTTGTAGGGGATCACCTGTCGCAGTTGTTGGAGGATCAGCCCTAATACTTCGTCGAGCTCCAAGGTTGAACTGAGGACGGCAGCAGTCTGGCGCAAGGTCTCTGCCTCGCGCCGCCGCGCCCGCTCCTCTTCTAGCAGCCGCGCTTGCTCCAAGGCGGCCGCCGCCAGGGGGGTGAAGCGTTCCAGCAAGGCGATGTCGGCGGAGGAAAAGGTGCGGGGAGCATCGTCCAGCACGTTGAGCACCCCCAGCAGGTGGTCGCCCCAGGTGATGGGCACGCCGACGATGGGTGCGAAGTTCACTTCCTCGAACTGTGCAGACCGGCCTTCCCAGCGGCTGTAGTCGGCCACGGTCATCGGCTGACCCGTTTCCAGCACCTTACCCGAAAGCCCTTCCCCCCGCTTCAGCACGGCGCCGACGTCTTCTGGCTTCACACTGTAGTCTATGGTCAACAGCAGGTCATCGGTGGCCGGCCGGTAGAAGTAGATGGAAGCTCCTTTAGCCCTCAACAGATTGGTCGCCCGGGCCGCGATGGCCCGCAGCAAGTCTGGCAAGGCTCGCCGGGCAGCCAGGTCCAGCGCCGTCTCCTGCAGAGCGCCCAATATCTCGGCCCGCTCGCGCTCAGCCTCGTAAAGCCGCGCGTTCTCGATGGCAATGGCTGCCTGCTGGGCAAACAAGCTCAGCAGTTCGGCGTCGGCCGGGGAGAAGGTGCGGGGTGAGTCTGCCAGCACGTTCAACACCCCCAGGAACTCCTCTCCCCACCGAACCGGCATCCCCACCACGGCCCCAAAGGGGTAGCCTTCGTAGACGGCTGCCCTCCCTTCCCAAGCCTGGTAGTCGTCCACGATGAGCGGCTGGCCGGTCTTCCAGACCTTGCCAGACAGCCCCTCACCTCGCTGGAGGATGGTTCCGATGGGTGCCAGGTGGGGGCCGACGGTCATGGCCCACTCCAGCACGTCCCGGTCTGGTCGGTAGAGGTAGAGCCCGCCTGATTCTCCGCCCACCAGCGCCATGGCTCGTGAAATGATGGAGCGGAAGAGAGCGTCCAGGTCCAGCTGGGAGGTGAGTTCCAGACCTACCTCTCGCAGTGCTTCCAATTGGGCTGTGCGCTGTCGGATCTCCTCCTCCGCTTGCTTGCGCTCGGTGATATCTACGACGGCTCCCTGTATGGCGGGCCTTCCGCCGCACTTGATGCGGCTGGCGAATATCTCTAGCCAGCGTATCGTCCCATCCTTTCGAATTCCGCGATACTCATAGTGCGAGGGCACTGGCTTCCCTACCAGGTGATCCCGAAAGCGCCCCCAGACGAACGCTTGATCTTCAGGATATGTTGTCGCCCTTACCTCTTCAGGTGAAAGGGATAGCAACTCCTCGACAGTGTATCCGGACATCTCGGCGAAGGACGCATTGGCGAAGACAATGCGAAAGTCTTGGACGATCACCAGTCCCTGCAATGACCGCTCGACCAATGCCCGATATTTCTCCTCCGATTCCTGCAGTGCCTTCTGTGTCCGCTTGCGCTCAGTGATGTCACGGAAGACCAAAACCACACCGGTGACGTTCCCTTTGTCATCTCCGATGGGTGCAGCGCTGTCAGCAATGTGTGTTTCCTTTCCATCCTTGGCAATGAGGATGGAATGATCCGCCAGACCGACAACAACGCCCTCCCGAAGGGCTTTCGTCACTGGACTCTCGGCAAGGACGCGTGTCTCTTCGTTTACGATATTGAATACTTCCGTCAAATCTTTTCCAAAGGTGTCTTCCTGCTTCCAACCCGTCAGGGCCTCGGCAACGGGATTCATGAATGCTACCAATCCCTCCCTATCGGTGGCTATCACCGCATCACCTATACTCTTGAGCACGGTGCTAAGCCACCGCTCACTCTCCTTTAGCTTCCTTTCCATCTCATAGTTGTAAAGGACCACCTCGATGACAGTGTGTAGTTCCCTTTCTTGAAACGGTTTGACGATATAGCCATAGGGCTCCGTTACCTTCGCTCGCCGCAATGTGTTCTCATCCGCATAAGCAGTGAGGTAGACTACTGGAATACCGAAACGAGCACGGATTTCTCTGGCAGCTTCTATGCCGTCCACATCGCCTTTTAACCTGATGTCCATCAGCACCAAATCAGGGCGCATCTCCGCTGCTCTCTCGATAGCTTCCCTCCCGTAAGAAGCCACGCCAGCAACAGCGTATCCTAAACTCTGCAACCGATCGCGTAGTTCCAGCGCTACGATGTTGTCATCTTCGACAATCAGAATCTGTGCCTTGGCCATGGTTAACCTCCCTCCTTATGCTTCAGTTCGGAAAACGTAATCTTGGATGTCGTTCCACCGCTTCTATCCAGCTCGATGATCCCCTCAAGCTGTTCCACTAACGTGTTGACGAGTTGCAAACCTGATGATCCCGCATCTCGGAAGTCCGGGTCCCTCGGGAAGCCAATGCCGTTATCGCTGACCATCAGCGTAAACTGACCATCATCCGCACGAAGCCCGACGTGGACTTCCCTCTTCCAACTTCCACGGAGGCCACCATCTCATCGGAATCAAAGCAGCTTCATTTGTATGCATCGTATGTATCATTATATCATTTTCTGGCCATTTGACAAAATGTCACTTCCCTGCACATCTTTGTCAAAGAACCATGCATCCGCCTGGATTTGCCCTGTCCCAGGATTGGTGTTATACTGGCACCATCTTGCCATAGGAGGCCCGCGGTGAATCTTAAGCTGGATTACAAAAAGACATTTCTGATTGGTTTTGGGTTCTTCGGCATCAGCGTGCTGTGGACGCTCTACAACTCCTACGTGCCGATCTACCTGCAAGCAGGCAGCCCAACGTTTGATGCGCCTGGGGAGGTGGGCTTTGGTCTTGGCGCTGGCCTGACGGGCGTGATCATGACGCTCGATAACATCGCCGCCTTCTTCCTCTTGCCGCTGATCGGCATCTGGTCCGACCGGGTCTGGACCCGCTTTGGCCGTCGCCTGCCCTTCATCCTCGTCCTCGCCCCCATCGCCATCGTAGCGTTCATTCTGATCCCCGTGACGCTTCAGATGATCCCGCCTGAGCTCAGCGGGCAGGTTGACCGCCTGGGGACGCCGCTGGCGCTGTTCATAATTGCCATAGGCGTCTTCCTGACGGCGATGGCCGGCTTTCGCACGCCGGTGGTCGCCCTCATGCCCGACCTGACGCCCAGTCCGCTGCGCTCCCAGGCCAACGGCGTCATCAACCTGATGGGAGGCCTGGGGACGTTGGTCGCCACCCTGGGCAGTGGCTTTCTGTACGGGATGGGGCACATCGCGCCCTTCGTCTTCGGCGGCGTGCTGATGATCGCGGCGGTGCTGATGCTGCTGTTTTTCGTCAAGGAGCCGCGTGAGTTCGAGGCTGCAGCCCACGAGGAGGAAGGATTGG
This sequence comes from uncultured Anaerolineae bacterium, assembly GCA_964625745.1. Lineage (GTDB taxonomy): Bacteria > Chloroflexota > Anaerolineae > VGOG01 > VGOG01 > CAZVCJ01. The sequence goes on from CAZVCJ010000003.1 coordinate 42,178, forward strand.
GCGCGCTGCGCGGCATCAAGCGCATCTCGCCGGAGGCCCGCCGCAGTCTGGCGTTTCTGATGGGTGCAATTTTCTGCTGGTTCGTCGGCGGCACCGCCATCGAGGCCTTCCTCTCATCCTACGGCGTGACCGAACTGGGGATGTCCACGGGCACAGCGCCGCTGTTGATGGGGGTGGCATCGCTGGCAGCGCTGGCCTTCGCCATACCCTCTGGCTTCATCGCCGCTCGCTTCGGCCGGCGGCGGACGATCATCACGGGCATGGCCATCTTCGGCGTGTTGCTGCTGGCGAACTTCGTGCTGCGCAACGCGACGCTGATCTGGGGCTTCATGATAGCTGGGGGAATCAGCCTGTCACTGGTCAACATCAACACGCTGCCCATGGTGGTGGACACCTCGGCTTCTGACGCCGACCTGGGGATCTACACGGGGTTGTACTACATCGCCTCGCAGTTGGCGTCCGTGGCCGGGCCGACGATCAACGGCTACATCGTGGAGTGGGGCGGCGGCGACTACAACCTGATCTTCGTCGCCACGCCGGCCTTCTATGCCCTGGCAATCCTGTGTATGTTGGGAGTGACGAGGGGAGAGGCGAAGGTAGTGGCTGGTGGGTAGCTGTTACGGGCAGCGGTTAGCGTACACGAAGCGGGCCTCGCTCGGGGGGAGTGAGGCCCGCTTTGCTTTTCATGGAAAGCCGCCCCGTAATCAGGGCGGGTCTTTTGGGTGGACATCAAGGACATTTAGGAGGCAGAAGGCAGCGGTCGGGTTTGGGCCACTCAAACTGGCTTCGAGTCTGCCCAACGGAAAAGCTTAGGCGCGTCGCGGCTTTTGCGCCGCCCCCCTCAAGTCAAACATGCCTCGCAAAATGAAATCGTGCCGCGATACAAGGCCGCGAAGCGGCGTCGCCTGCAGCAAGGGTTGGACGGCCACGCAGCAAATGACGAACCTGGGCCAGCGAATCACGATTATTTCAAGCCAGCAAGATAAACCAGTTCTTGAACGACGACTCTCAAGTCGTCAATGATCTTGTCGATGTCTCGTCGATGCGCGATATAACGTCGGCTGTGGGCGGATAAATCCCCAACCGACTTCAGTTTTGGCAAACCCTGCTTTGTGTTCCTCGTCAAGTTCCATGTTGTTTCATTTAGAGTAAGACTAACCAAGTCCTTGAGAGACAGGAAGTCACCGTTGGGATCTTGTATCTTGTGCGCGATACCGTGATGCTCAAATGTCTCGATTATCAGTGTTTCCACCAACCGCCGAACCATAACAGCACAGGCATCGAACCAGCCATGCTCGTAAGAACCGTTGATTTGGTTGGTAACCTTCTCTAGGTAGCCTCTTGTGTCGCGAATGACGGAGAAGGGGATGACTTGTTGGCTTTCCGAAGCAAGGCCCTCGTCCGGCGGCATACGCCGCCTTGGCACTCCGTCTTGTATTCTCTTTGCAATGCCTAGAGCGGTCTTGCCCAGTTCAGTCATTTCCTGCTCTCAAGTTCCTCAAATGCTTGGCCATGCTGGCAAATATCTGGTCTATCTGATCTGGATTAGCGTCTGGTGAGATGTGTATTTGGATGTCAATGTGTATCGAAGGTTCCACGCCAGATAGGACCACAGGTTTCTCTGCTTCTCTAGCAAGCGGTTCTTCAGGAACGCTCTTACTAGGTCTTCGTTTTGTAGGAGGCTTAGGTCTTACTGACGTTGGTGGCGTTTCCCGTTTCTCAGGAATGGTTGCTGTAGCAAGTAATTCGTAAACCACCGCAAACCGCTTGACCGCTGTCTTTCCTACCCCGGTTTTGGTAGCAAACCATCTTTCGACAGCAGAACGATCGATGGATGGCCCCGGCATTGCGTCCAGCAATTCCTGCGGATAGAGTTCGTTTCTCATTTCACGACAGACTTCTGAGTATTCTACATCGTCGCGCCACCTTACGGCTCTATCCGTAGGTTTTCCCTCTTGGTCTATTATCCGCATCATAACCAAAGATGGGATTATGTTGGCCTTCGCCGATTGCTCTTGCATGCCAAGAGTTGTGGCAAGAAAGCCAGGCGTGACTGCATTTGGAATGCTTTGCTGGAAGCGTTTTCTGAGTGTCCACCAGTGTTTGGCTGGAATGACCGGATAGGTTTCTTTTTGTTCTTCAGGCATCTTTCTTACTCCTTTGATCAATTGTCTGCTTGCGAACATCTGGCCGCCCAACAAGTATTAGGCCGACGTTTTTCCACCTAATCGCCTGATTGAGGATACTGCAAAGCTTGCAATAATGAGGTGCAAAAGCATTGAAATGGCAAACTGTCAGAATAGGCCAAAAACAACAAAAGCCAACCCCCTCCTGACCTGCGGAAAAGGTTGGCCTTCAATGTCTCATGCTCTCACCTCCTGTGTTGGATACTAGCTACGATGAAGGCAGCGATGGCTAAGTGTCGGTCAATATCTACATGACTATTGTAGCACACAACGACCCAGTAGTAGTTAAGCGACTCTTCACCTTAATCAAGGGAAATAGCGATAAAACTCTCGCCTGTGCAAAACACGCATTACTTCAACGTTATCGCCATGAACTTTTATCCCAACACGATAGGCACCGATACGAATACGATAACGACTTGGATAGCCTCTCATTGCTTTCACGCCCGTGACATCTCTCAATCTGTCTGCCTCTGGCAAAGCCGTAAAGACAAGCTCGAAAACCTTGCCGTAGACCGGTAGCCCTTTCAACTTCTTCAGGTCTCTCAAAAACGATTCGCGATATTGAACTTCCACCCCGACTATGCCTCTAAATAGACTAAGGCTTCCTCACGGCTCAACAAAGGGGTTTCTTTGGCTTCATCCATTGCTTTGCTCAAGCAGTAGTCTTCCATTGCCTCAGATAGTTCCTCAGAAGAAGTGTCATCTTCTATGAACAGTTGTTTCCATAACTCAATGGGAATAACAACTGCCTTTAGTTGCCCACTCCTATCTGTCAAATACTCAAGTTCAAGCATAGATACTTCTCCTCAAAAATCCAGAGCGATGGCTGCCTCAGCAGGTATAAGCCTTATCAAGATCATTTCTTCTCATAGGTCGGCCGGGCTGACGTAGATATACCTGGCTGGATCTTCCAGGTCTCGCAAGGCTTGAAGCAGGTGATTTCGATTGGCTTCAGTGGATAACAAATACTCGGTCGTATCCTGCTCAACCGGCTCCACCAGGATAATCACTTCTACCAACGCGCCGCTGGGCAACTCCGGCGACGAAACCTCGATTTTGCCGCCTTCTCCCACAACGGTCTTTTGTCTGATCCCAGCAATCATAGCTACTCCATGCTCAACTGAAAGGAATTCGGGTCTTATGGCAGGCGTAGAAGCACGTACTGAAGTGGAATACCTTTCCCTGGAAGGCTATCCATTAGTCAGCATTTACGGCCAAATCGCGTTTCATTCCGACGAAAGCGGCTTCTTCTAACTCTACTCGTTCTTGAATGATGTGCGTAAGCCACTCCTCGACACTCGTTTTTCGATGCAGTCGAGCCAGGAAAGCTGCGCGTGTGGCAAGGTCGGCAGGAATAGACAGAGAAGCTGGCTCAGCTCTCCGCACATGAATAGGTTTTTCCCAAGCCGAATCGTCGCTGGCCTGTGCCGCTACGATCTCGTCAATTTCTTGTTCGGATAGACTCCTCTTGGCTTTATCTCTCGCGCTCATATATCCCACCCTGTAATGACACGGACAACGTTCCCTGGCCTGAGTTGAAAAATGATTTTGAGCCGCCGTCCGCCAATGGTTCTTCCAATCAATTGATAACGGTCACGGTATGACTTATTTCGTCGCACTTCGAAGTCGGAGAAGAAACACTCTACGGCTTCATCAAAAGTAACGTGGTGAGCGGCAAGTTCATCTCGTTCAAAGTCATATTCAAAATCAGCAGGGATGAAGCGATGCCAGTTGACCAATGACTATTGCACTCCCTTCCCATTGTACCACACAACGACCCAAGTGTCAAAGGCAAGCCGCTTCATCGTGATCCTCATCCTCAACGACAATCGCGGCCTCGGCCCGGTCAGGCTGGCCTGCAGGATCCACTGCGTAACGAGCCACGGCTATGATGCGCTCTTCACTGCCTTGCTCGCGCGTGGCCACTAACGCCATCCGCGTGGAGTTTCATGTCTCGTTCACTTCCTCAAAATGTAGCGAGGTCGCTCGATCGTACCCCGTGCTCCCTGGCTTAGAGCTTCCGCCAGATCCTTGCCCTCTCTTACGACATGGGTGGGCGTGCCCCCGGCAGCCAGCTCGGCCGTCACTGCCTCCATTCCCCACTCCCCGCCGAAGCTGTCGGGCGCGACGAGCACGGCGATCACTCTCAAGCCCCGCCGCTCCAGGTGGCGCGAAGCGGCGACCCAGCCCTTGTCGGTCGAGGAGGTGATGACGATGACTGTGGTGCCTCGTACGAGATGCATGCCCTCGGCGGCCAGCACCTGGGCCAGCGGCACCTTCCCCACACCCTTTATCACGGCCAGAGTCTCCAGAATCTTGGAAAGCTGGCGCTCGCCTCGGTCGGCGGGAATCACTTCCCGTTGCTGAGCATAGGAGACCATCCCTACCGCCCGGTTGCGGACGATGAAGTATTTGGCCAGAGAGGCAGTGATGGTCACGCCGTACTCCTCGGTGGAGGGGGCCAACTCCAGCCCGGGCCGCCTGGTCCAAAGGAGGGCTGGCTCGCGTTTTTCGAGAACGGGCTCCCATTCTAGCTCCGCTTGAGCCAATCTGTCCATATCCAGAAAGAGCCACACGTCGGCCAGAGGGTCTAGCTCGAACTCTTTGACGATCAACTGCCCCTTGCGAGCCGTGGAAGGCCAGTGAATGCGATTGAAGCTGTCGCCCGGCGCATAGTCTCGCACCCCACGGACGTTGGTGGTGATATAGTGTGTGCGGCGGCGGAGGGCTTCTCCTCCCGGCAGTTGTCCGGTGGGTGTGGCGAAGGCCGTCAACTCGACGATGGCCGGGTAGACGATTATGCTTGAGGTCTGGGACAACTCGCGCTGCATCCTGAACAGACCGAAGGGATCGCCCGTGGTCAGGGTAACGGGTCCCAAAGTGAAGCGGCCTCGCCGCCGACACAGGGTCCTGACTGTCCAACCCCGCTCTTTTCTAGCTCCAAACGAGTTCAGCACGTGGCTGGCTTGATGGTCGGGCAAGTCCGAGTGGTCCCGGACCTCCAGCCATAGCTTAGGCAGGAGGCTGGTGTTGCGCACCATGAATCTCTCCTCGGAGGTTCTGCCTACCTCAGCCTTCTTGGCCCATAAGTAGCGGGTAACGTGCACCCAGCGGATACTTGTCCAGGTCCAGAGGTAGGAGAGGACGATTATGGCGGCGATAAGATAGGTCAGGTTGTAGAACAGATCGCGCCCTGTGGCAAGGGCCACTATCAAGCAAGCCAGCCCCAGGAGAAAAACTAAACGATTCCCTTTCATTTACTCAACACCTTTGCTCACTGTTCATTACCCGAAATGGCCCTCTCCCCCTAACCCCCTCTCCCAACCCTGGGAGAGGGGGAATTGGGGCTCCCCTCCCCTAAGGTTGGGGGAGGGGCTGGGGGTGGGGGCTGCGTCCCAAGTTGTTTTAGCCACGCCCTTTTGAATCCCTTGGCCGCTTTGCCTGCTAAATCGTTCAAGAGGAGCAAGGCCGCCTTGGGTATGTTCAGCTTCAGCAACCCCAGCGGCAACTCCAGCTCCCGCTTGTCGCAGACGGTGGACAGGTTGGCGGCATCCACCTGGGGCTTGAGGGCCGTCAGCAGCTTCTTGCGCCGTCTCTCTCTTTCGGCGCCCCCCGTTCCCCCCAATTTTGGGGGGCTGACCTCCGGTCCCCCCAAAGTTGGGGGGGCAGGGGGGGAGGCGGGGATGCTTACGATGTCGTCTATTTGCCTGACGAGATTGACAGCCTGTTGGATGCGCTTTTCGACCGCTTCGGCCCGCTGACGATCAACCAGGCCGTGGCGAGCCTTGATGGAGTTGAGACGCAGCCCTGCCTCGTAAGTGCTGGCCACGATCTCGTCCCGGTTCATCCACTCCGTCTCGTAGTTGAGCACGTACTTCCAGCCAGGCTGCAAGAGCGCGCGGCGGTGCTCTTCCAGGCTGCGATGGAAAAGCCGGTAGCCATGGGCCTCTGGCTCCTCGAAGGCCAGGCTGCCGGGGTCGAGGAATGGAGCCAGGGGCGAGATAAACGGGTGTACGTGAGAGGTTCGGTCTGCGGGCTTGTTGAAGCGTCGCAGCAGGTGGTCACAGTAGTCAACGGTTCCCATCACGGTCTGGTAAGTCTGTTTGGCCAGGCCGATCATGAAGAAGAGGTCCAGGCGCTGGCAGCCGGCTTCAAGAGCATACCCGATGGTGTCCTCCAGCTCTTCGTTGGAGTAAGGCCGGCCAAAGGTGCGGCGCACCTCCTCGTCGTGGGACTCCGGCGAGATCTCCAGGACAAAGTTAGGCGCTGCCTTCCCCAGCTTTTGCAGGAAGTCGCGGGAAGCGGGGCCGAAGAACTCCAGCATCAACTGGCCGTCGAAACCCTCGATAGCTTTCAGGAAACGCTCGGCCTGTTCCATCCCGGCTTGGCGGATGTCGCCCAGCACGAAGATGGGCCCCTTGCTGAAGCGCTGGATGTTTCTGATGTCCTGGGCCAGCGTTTCGGGGGAGCGGTAGGCTGGCCTGGCGCGTCCGTAGAACTCGCGGAAGGCCCGTGCTGAGCCGCCGCAGGTCAGGCAGTTGTGACGGCAGCCTCGGCAGGTGAGGGCGGCGGTGATGGGATACCCCAGCCAGCGCTGGAAGGGGACGAAGTTGGCCAGGTCGCGGTAGCGAGCCACGGCTCTGACCACGTAGCCGTAATCAATGAGGACGCCATCCAGGTCTTCAGGGCTGTAGGTAGTAGGATTGACGTGCACCTTGCCCTGATCATCCCGCCAGGTGAGATTGGGCACCTCGTGGGGCTCGCCGCCTTCGATGATGCAGTGCATCAGTTGCCGCAGCGGCTCCTCGGTGGAGTCGCCCCGGATCACGTAATCCACGGCAGGGTAGTCCATCAGCTCCTGGTGGTAGTAGGTGGCCGAAAGTCCACCGAAGATGACGGGGGTGTGGGGGTGAAGTTTCTTGACGATCCTGGCTACTTCTATGGCCCCGTGAGCGTGGGGCAGCCAGTGGAGGTCAATGCCGAAGGCGTCGGGGTGCAGACGGCGGATTTGCTTTTCCACGTCGAACCGGGCATCGTTCAACATGCGCACCGCCAGGTTGACGATGCGCACTCGCAGGCCATGCCGCTCCAGGTGTTCGGCCAGGGTTGTGAAGCCGATGGGATACATCTCGAAGACGGTGGTAGAGGGCACCACGTCGCTGACCGGGCCGTAGAGGATGGATTCCTGGCGGAAGTCGTAGACGCTGGGCGCGTGGAGTAGCACCAGGTTTGTCTTGGTCATAG
>CAZVCJ010000003.1:49710-69514 GCA_964625745.1 uncultured Anaerolineae bacterium
CGGAAGTCGTAGACGCTGGGCGCGTGGAGTAGCACCAGGTTTGTCTTGGTCATAGAAATCGGTCTCTTTCGTAGATGTCATTGCGAGTCTTCCATGGCACGGTGCGCCATCGTAGGGGGCAGAAATGTTCCACCCTCACCCTAACCCTCTCCCTGCGAGGGAGAGGGGACTTGCCCCCTCGCCTCTTTGGGGAGAGGGCGGGGGTGAGGGGAAGTTTCTGAGTAGATGCTCCACAGGGTAACATCATACCCGGACTCGTGCGCCGGGCACAGGTACTGATTTGAGGATCTCCTCGACCACGGCTCTGGGATCAACCTCTTTGATTCGGGCCGAGGGGCTGACGATCAGACGGTGGGCCAGAGTGGTCATGGCCAGGGCCTTGATGTCATCGGGAATGACGTAGTCACATCCCAGGAGGGCGGCACGCGCTCGGCTGGTTTTGTAGAGAGCCAGGCTTCCTCGGGGGCTGGCCCCGAGATAAACATCAGGGTGATTGCGGGTGGCGTTCACCAGGGCCACGATGTATTCTTTGATTAGTGGGTCTACATAAACCTCTTTGACCTTCTCCTGAGCGTTCAGCAGTTCTCGGATGTCTATCACTTGCTCAAGCGTTTCCACGGGGTGCACGTATTGTTGAGAATCGAGGATGGCTATCTCGTTCTCAGGGCTGGGATAGCCGAGGCTGATGCGCATCATGAAGCGGTCCAACTGGGCCTCGGGCAGGGGGAAAGTGCCCTCGTACTCAATGGGGTTTTGCGTGGCCAGGACGAGGAAGGGCTCAGGGATCGGGTAGGTGACCCCGTCCACCGTGACCTGTTGCTCCTGCATGGCCTCCAGCAGGGCTGATTGGGTCTTGGGGGTGGCGCGATTGATCTCGTCGGTGAGGACGATTTGAGCCATCACCGGGCCGGGTCGGAACTCGAACTCTCGCGTCTTCTGATTGAACACCGACACCCCGGTCACGTCGCTGGGCAGCATATCCGGAGTGAACTGGATGCGCCGGAAGGTGCAGCCGATGGATTTGGCGATGGACCTGGCCAGCATCGTCTTGCCCACGCCGGGCACATCCTCGATGAGTAAGTGCCCCCGGCAGAGCAGGCCCACCAGGGCGAGCCTTATTGCCTCGTGTTTGCCGATGATGACCTTCGCCACGTTGTTGATGACTTTCTCGGCAATAGCCTGGACGTCGTTCATGGTTTTGCGCTCCTCTCGGGTGATGTTTATCTCTTTGGCTAGACGTGTATGCCAGGGTACATTATACCAGCATTTGGCGAAAAATGGTAATGGCGATAAGTCCCGGCGGGGGATGGTTCTCCTCAATCTATACCTTGAGGCAGGGTCAAAAGTTCATCCCGAAAGGGAACAGGTGTGGTAGACCACAGATTAGAGCCCAGATACCGATTCCAGATCTGTGTCCTGAAAAGCCAATGCACCACCTTTTGTACTCCTCCCCCAAGTGTGATATAATAAAAGAACAGCGGATCAGCAGGATTTACGGATCAAGTGAATTAGCCTGAGGAGGAATCCGTAAATCCTGCCCATCCGTGTTCTAACAATGGAGGGCGTACACATGAAACAAGTCCGTACATTTATAGCCATCGAGCTGGATGAGACCATCAACGCTGCCTTAACTGACTTGCAGGAGCAGCTCAAGGCCAAAGTACCTCGTGACTCGGTGCGCTGGGTCAAAGCGGAGGGCATCCATCTCACCCTCAAGTTCCTGGGCGACGTGCCCGCCGACAGGATCGAGGAAATCGAGCGGACCCTCACCCAGGCATGCGCGGGGTTTCCTGCTTTTTCCTTTTCCGTCGGGGGACTGGGTTGCTTCCCCAACCCTCGGCGTCCCCGGGTCGTCTGGGTAGGAGTGCAGGAGCAGAGCGGGACTTTGGAGCGTCTTCAAAAAGCCATTGAGAATGGGATGGAGAAATTGGGGTTCGCTCCGGAAGGGCGCAAGTTCGATGCTCACCTGACCCTGGGACGAACCCAGCGACGGGCCAGTTCCGGTGACGTGCGCCGCCTGGGCCAACTGGTTTCAGAGACAGACATCGGCCTGTTGGGCCAGATGGAGGCGCGGTCGGTCAGCTTGATAAAGAGCGATCTGAAGCCGACAGGCGCGGTGTATACCCAGTTAGCAGCGGTGAAATTAGAGGGGACATGATCGTAGCTGTCATCGGGGCGGGACGGTGCTCGGAGGAGGTGGCACGGGTTGCGGAGTCCGTCGGGCGCGAGCTGTCCAGGCGAGGGGCTACCCTGGTCTGCGGCGGCCTGGGCGGAGTGATGGAGGCAGCCTGCCGAGGGGCCAAATCAGAAGGCGGCCTGACCATTGGCATCTTGCCTGGCTTCAGTCGTCACGAGGCTAATCCCTACGTGGATATTCCCGTGGTCACGGGGCTGGGCGAGGCTCGTAACGTCATCGTTGTCCGTACCTCTCAGGCGGTGATCGCCGTGGACGGTGAGTATGGCACCCTTTCGGAGATCGCCTACGCCCTCAAGCTGGGAATCCCGGTCGTTGGCCTTAGCACCTGGCAGTTGGCTAAAGAAGGACGCCAGGTGTCGGCCATCGTGGAGGCGGCGACTCCTACTGAGGCGGTGGACAAGGCCCTGGCGCTGGCCAAATGAGTAACGAGTTACCAGGTTCCGCTGGGCTTCGTCCCGGCCTTGATGAGCACATCGAGCATCTTGAAAAGGAGCCAGGCCAGGGCGAAGGTGATGACGGTGATGGCGGCTACCCCAATCAGTTGGGCGAAAAGCTGATTCGGGAAGTCGAGCTGGAAGCCGGAAGCGACCAGGTAGCCGGAGATCCCTTGCCCAGCGATGCCCAGGTACTCCTCTGCTCCTATTCCGTTCCAGCCCGCTCCATAGCGTCCGTCAGCGAAGATGGCCAGGGCCAGGAGCCCCCACAGTCCGCACAGGCCGTGGGTGGCGATGGCTGCCGAGGGATCGTCCAGTCGCAGCAGGTACTCGACCAGGTAGACGCCCAGGGGGAGCAGTAGGCCAGCCACAGCGCCAATGATCAACGCTGCCCAGGGGGGCGCGAAGGGGCAGGCCGCGCTGATGGCGATCAGGCCAGCCGTCAGGCCGCGAGCGGCCATCAGCACGTCGGCTCTGCCGGTGGTGAACCAGGCGTAGAGCGTGGCCGCCAGCAGGCCGCCGCTGGCTGCCAGGACGACGTTCACGGCGATGAGAGCGCTGGGCAGACCCTCGTTCGACGTGTACAGGGGGTTGCTGAAGATCAGTCCCAGCCAGCCGACGAGGAGCAGCAGGGAGCCCAGGATCGCCAGGAGGGGCAGATGGACAGGAGGCATCTGGGCAGGCTCTTCCGCGTTCTCATCGCTTTCATTCCGCAATCCGAAGCCTGCACTGAGCCTGGTCGAAGTGTCCGAAACCTGCACTGAGCCTGGTCGAAGTGTCCGCAATCCAAAGGCCAGAATCCCACCCAACGCTGCCACTCCGCCCAGCAGGTGCACCATCCCCGATCCGGCGAAGTCGACGAAGCCGTGGCCTAGCTGCAGGTTTAGACCCAGGTTCGCCAGCCAGCCGTCGCCCCAAACCCAGTTGCCGATGATGGGATAGACCACGGCCGCGATCAGCAAGGCTACAGGCGCAAGGGCAAAGGATCTGGCTCGCTTTCTCAGAGTCAGCAAAGGGATGAGACAGGCGGTGATCACCAGAGGTAGTTGGGAGAAGAAGAGGGCGTAGGCCAGCGGCGTATCGGCGCCTTTCTGCAGGAAGAAGCCCCTCAGCCCCAATGCTCCCCAGCCGGTTCCCCAGGTCGCATCCAGCGGCGACCACTCCCAGATCAACCCTCCCAGGCCCGGCAGGTCCGAGACCAGGCCGATGCCGCCGAACTGGAGAGCGAAGCCGCAAGCCAGGTAGCCCACAATCGCCAGCCCTGTGGCTGCCAGTCCCATCATGGCCGTGGGCGCGGCTTTTTCTTCTGGCATCCCGCCGCTGGCAAGCAGAGTGAAGCCGGCCGGTATCAAGAAGGCCAGGCCACCGGCCAGCAGAGGCCAAACCAACTCGGTCTCAGGGGAATTGGTGGCGAAAGTCAGGCCGCCGAGTGAGGCGATAACAACACTTATCAAAAGACCGCTTTTAAGCATCTCTCCTCCCATTAGGGTTCATAAAAGAATAACTTCCCGATACGGTGTCATTGCGAGCGCTTTTTGCGAAGCAATCCCCACCTTTGTTCAGCAAGGAGATTGCTTCGTCGCAAAAAAACGCTCCTCGCAATGACACCGATGGGGAAACTTATTTCTTTACAGACCCTTAGCAGATATTGTGCAACCGTGCTTATCATACCAGATAGTGGCAAATAGTTCAAGTTTGGCTTGGCTCGAGTCAGGGCTATTCAGTTTTTAGGCTGGAGACGAGTGAGCGCCGATTGAGTGACCGCAGGTGTATCGAAATCAAGCGAGCGGGTCCGACCGAGTGTCCCGCTTGGCTTCGATACGGCTCTCCGCTACGCTCCAAGCCTACTCAGCCGGCGCTTTTGCGAGAGAGGAGCATTCATGCCTATCATTGACTTTCACCTGCACGCGGCTCAGCCTGAGCACTACCACCCGTGGGTGGTGGAATGGATGCAGACCTTCGTGGAAGAGGATTTCGTGGAGCACATCGGGGAGCTCTTGACCCCCGAGGGGGTTCGGCAGGTGCTGCGGGAGAGCGGGGTGGACTACGGCGTCGTCCTGGCCGAGATCAGCCCCATCACCACCGGGGTGACGACTAACGAGTATGTGGCCGAGTTCTGCCGAGGTGTGGACTGTCTCATCCCCTTCGCCAACATCAACCCCTTCGTGGTGGCCAGGCCGGCCCAGGAACTGGAGCGCTGCGTGCAGGAGCTGGGCTGTCGGGGGCTCAAGCTTCTACCCACCTATCAACTCTTCTACCCCAACGACAACAACCTTTACCCCGTCTACGCCACGGCCGAGGAGCTGGGTATCCCGGTCATGTTCCACACTGGCTCCTCACTCTTCCGTGGTTCCCGTCTTAAGTATGGCGACCCTCTGTTTCTGGACGACGTGGCGGTGGATTTTCCCGACCTGGTCATCGTCCAGGCTCACAGCGGGCGGGGCTTTTGGTACGACCGGGCGGCGTTCCTGGCCAGAATCCATCCCAACGTTTACATGGAAGTGGCTGGTCTGCCGCCCCACAAATTGCTGGACTACTTCCCTGAGCTAGAGCGACTGGCCGACAAGGTCATCTTCGGCACCGATTGGCCGGGCGTGCCCAGTATCGGGGGCAACATCGAGGCCATCCGCGCCCTGCCCCTCAGCGAGGAGGCCAAGGTCAAGATCCTGGGAGAGAACGCGGCGCGAATTCTGGGGATTGGGGGGGCGAGTCACTGAGGCAACGAGTGAAAGAGAGAGATAACATGCAAGCGGACTTAGTTCTCTACAACGGAAACATCTATACTATGGATCAGGCCAGACCTCACGTCCAGGCGGTGGCTATCGTGGGGAATAGGATCGCCGCTGTGGGCGACGATACTCAGATCTTATGCCTCCTGGCTCCCGGCGGCGAGACCATAGACCTGGGGGGGCGCACGGTCGTGCCTGGGTTAACCGACTGCCACGTTCACTTCGTCGAATACGCCTTGCGCCTGACGCGCATTGACCTGTCGGGCATCGTCTCCAGGGCCGAGGCTGTACGGCTGGTAGCGGAACGAGCGCGGACGGCCAGGCCAGGGGAGTGGGTGCTGGGCGGGGGCTGGGATCGCAACCTCTGGGATGATACGGGCTTTCCTGCCAGAGAGGATCTGGATTCTGTGGTTCGTCATAACCCGGTGGCCCTCGGTAGCAAAGATGGTCACTCCCTCTGGACGAACTCGCTGGCTCTGGCCAGGGCGGGCATCACCGCCGAGACCCACAGCCCGTCCGGGGGGGAGATCGAGCATCAGCCTGGGACGGGGGAGCCCACCGGCATCCTCAAGGAAAACGCCGAGGATCTGATTAGAAGCGTCATCGAGAAACCGAGCTTAGAGGCCATCGAGTCGGCGCTCAAAGTGGCCATGGCCAATGCTCAACGGGCGGGGCTGACAGGCATCCACGATTGTGAGGACGAGTTGGCTTTCGCCGCCTTCCAGGAGTTGTCGAAGAATGGCGAGCTGGGCCTGCGAGTGCTCATGCACGTACCTGCCAGGAATCTGGACGATGCCATCGGGTTGGGCCTGAGGACGGGCTTTGGCGGCGAGAAGCTGAGGGTGGGCGGGGTCAAGATGTTTGCCGATGGTGCGCTGGGCTCGCGCACGGCGGCCATGCTGGCTCCTTACCAGGACGAGCCGCTCAATTTGGGTATCGCGGTGACATCCAAAGAGGAGATGCGAGAACTGGTGAGCAAGGCCAGCCGGGCAGGCATCAGCGCGGCCATCCACGCCATCGGCGACCGGGCCAATCGCGATGTGTTGGACATCCTGGAGGAGAGCCGCCAGTCCGGCCAGGGAATGCACCTGCGGCATCGCATCGAGCACGTTCAACTGCTGCATCCAACTGACATTCCACGCCTGGCTAAGCTGGGCATCATCGCCTCCATGCAGCCCGTCCACGCTACTTCCGACATGGACATGGTGGAGCATCATTGGGGGGAGGAACGGGGGCGGGGGGCTTACGCCTGGCGAAGCCTCCTGAATTCGGGCGCCGAGCTTGTCTTTGGCTCCGACTGCCCTGTCGAGCCTCTCGATCCGCTGGCGGGCATCCATGCGGCGGCAACCCGACGACGGGCCGATGGCTCTCCGGGGCCAGAGGGCTGGCATCCTGGGGAGCGCATCACTGTGGAGGACGCTGTGCGGGCCTACACTTCAGGTGCGGCCTACGCCTCGGGCGAGGAGCGGGAGAAGGGTTCCATCACCCCAGGCAAGCTGGCCGACCTGGTAGTGCTATCCCAGGACATCTTCGTCGCCCCTGCCATGTCCATCCTGGAGACGGAGGTGGAGGCTACCCTCCTCGATGGGCAGTTCGTGTATTGCCGTGAGGAGTTCCTGTGAGGCGGAGGAACTCAGGGGGACTCAACGAGGGGGCGCCGCTCAGCTTGACAACTTCGTAACATTGCCCTATACTATAGCAGCAGTTGGGGCTGTAGCTCAGATGGGAGAGCGCATCAATCGCACTGATGAGGCCAGGGGTTCGAGTCCCCTCAGCTCCATGGGAGGTTGTAGGTGGCAGGTTGTAGCGGGTAGTGTTGAGCCCGTTCTGCTACATTCTGCAACCTACAGTACTACAACCTGACAACGGGGCCGTGGCGAAGTTGGGATCGCGTCTCAATGGCATTGAGAAGGCCGAGGGTTCGAGTCCCTCCGGCTCCACTACTCCAGTTTAGGAGGGCCGCCTGCGTTAACCGCGCGGGCGGCGTTGTATTGCCAAACGAGGCGAGATCTTAACGTGTTGGCAACCGAAGCAAGCTGGGAAGGTTGGGGACATGAGCGTTAGAAAAGGTGAGATCATCATCGTTGGGATAGCATTACTCTCCTTTGCCATCGGCGTCTATTATTACCCTCAAATGCCGGAACAGATGGCCTCACATTGGAACGCCAAGGGACTGGTGGATGACTATCTTCCGAGATTCTGGGGGTTGTTCTTGATACCTATTACGCTTGTTGGACTGGCCTTGCTTTTCATGGCCATTCCCAGAATAGATCCATTACGGGAGAACATTGAGAAGTTCAGAAAGTATTACGATGGATTCGTGATTCTGTTTATGATGTTCATGGTTTTCGTCTACTTTCAAACCATTCTGTGGAGTATTGGAATCGAGATAAGCCCTAATGCATTTCTTCCCATCGCCGCAGGGCTTCTGTTTGTCGGCGCCGGCATCCTTGTTGAGAATACGAGACGGAACTGGTTTGTCGGAATCAGGACCCCCTGGACGTTGAGCAGTGACGAGGTGTGGGACAAGACCCATAGAATGGGTGGAAAGCTATTCAAGATCGCTGGAGTGATCGCCATTGTGGGGATATTATTCCAGAGCTATGCGGTCTACTTCGTCCTCATTCCAGCGCTTCTAGTCGCTGTTTATACGGTCGTGTATTCCTATCTCGAATACAGGAAGGAAGTGAAGTAGCTGCTCCGCTCAGCGTTTGGGCCTGGATGGATTAGCTCACGAAGTACAAAACTATCCGTCGAAGACACAAGCCGCCTGCGCCAACCGCGCAGGCGGCTTTTTGTGTTGCCAAACGAGGGGAAACATGATATACTATGATTATGGAACTACTGCCACGTCCTGCGGGACGACGGCGTCAGCTACGGCGACTACGTGGAGCAGTTGGCCTGCTTGCTGTTCCTCAAGATGGCCGACGAGCAAACCAGGCCGCCCTTCAACTTCTGGCTGAAAGACGAGAGTCTGGAGGACACCGAAAACCTACCCGATCCCGACGTGCTGGTCGGGGAGATCGTGGAGAACTTGCAAGCTGCATTGGAGCAGTTCAGCACATCTATGAGGAATTGGGCGGGGAGTGGAAGGAGTCAACAAAGTGTTCATAGTATCTGAGGCGTGGAAGAGAGCCTATCCTGGGGCAGCAGTGGGGGTACTGGCCGTGCGCAATGTTCTCAATCCGGAGCGTCACGCTGCCCTTGACAAACGTAAGGAAGAATTAGAGAATCAGTTGCGAGCCCGATTCTCCGATTACGATAGAGCCGCGCTGAAGGCTCTCCCTACCATCCAGGCATACAACGCTTACTACAAGCGTTACAAGAAGACCTATCATGTCCAGCTTCAACTTGAGTCAGTTGTCTTCAAGGGCAAACCGATTCCTCGGGTGGCAGCGCTCGTGGAAGTCATGTTCGTGGCCGAGCTCAAGAATCTGCTCTTGACGGCGGGGCACGATCTGGAAGCCGTACAGATGCCGGTGAAGATTGATGTGGCAGAGGGCAGTGAGTGCTATATCCGGCTCAACGGTGAGGAACAAGGATTGAAATCAGGTGACATGACGATAGCCGATGCCAAAGGCGTCATCTCGTGTGTGCTTTATGGTCCCGACCGCCGCACGCGAATCACACCTGAGACTCGCCAGGTTCTCTTCACAGTCTATGCCCCTCCGGGTATTGGGGAACAAGCAGTACATGATCATCTGCAGGACATTCAGGCCAACGTTCTGCTTGTTGCACCGCAAGCCGATGTGGAGTTGCTGGAAGTGTATGGCACGAAGTGAACGGATGTCACTAGAAACAGTCCCGTTACGAAATGACCACCTCGAAGACGCCGCCGCGCTGGTGACGGCCCGCTATCGAGCGCTGCGCGAACACGCGCCATCGTTGCCCTCCCGCTATGAGGACGTCAGCTCCATACTGACGCCGTTGCGTGACCTGGCTGGGCGAGCCCCAGGAGTCGTCGCCATGCGCGATGGCCGGCTCGTTGGTTTTCTCCTGGGGACGGTGATCTCCGAGTTCAGAGGGAAACGTAGCGTCTACAGCCCGGAATGGGCCAACGCCGCAGATGCGGAGGACAGTCGAAAAATATATCGGGAGATGTACGCCTGTCTCTCGGCTCGCTGGGTTGCCGAGGGGTGTTTTATTCATCTGGTTACTCTCCTGACCCACGACCGCCAGGCAATAGATGCCTGGCATTGGCTGGGCTTTGGACTGGCCGCCGTAGACGCCATCTGCGACCTCACGCCTGTGCAGGGAATCATGGCCGATGTCGTCATACGTCGTGCTGGGTTGGAGGACATCGAACAGGCGATGGCGCTAAGTCGAGCACTGGAGCGGCACCTGGCCACAGCGCCGATCTTCCTCATCATCCCTGAAGAGACACTAGAAAAAGAATTCCACGAGCAATGGCTTGCGAATTCGGCCCACGCATTGTGGCTGGCATACCGTGGTGGAGAGGCCGTGGCTTGCATCGGCCTCGAGCCATCCAATCCGAAGGCCTGCTACATCATCCGCGACGAAAAGACCGCCAGCATAACCAGCGCATTCACCACGGAGAGCGAGCGAAACCAAGGCATAGCAACGGCGCTACTCAACCACTCGCTGAACTGGGCCCGTTCGGTTGGCTACGAGAGGTGCGCGGTGGATTTCGAGCCTCAGAACATTCCTGCTGTCCGTTTCTGGCTGAGACACTTCCAGCCGGTTTGCTATTCGCTGATCCGCCACGTGGACGAGAGGGTTGCTTGAGCCCGCGAGGAGCGGGATGCAGATCATTGACCAAGGAGGCAAAAAGTGGAAACTCGACGTTTTGGCCGTACTGGGCACATGAGTACAGTAGCCATATGGTGAGCTTCGTTCTATCGCAAGACGTAACCGGGTTGTGCACCGTCGGAGATACTCGTTTGTTGCCGCTTGTTCTTCAGGCTTGTGATGACTACATTGCTCTCAGCAAGAGTGAGCAGGAGGCGCTGATCGCTTCCGCTGAGGAGTATGAGCCTCTATTCACCTGAAGGGCAGTACCAATCGCTAGAACCAGCAGGCAGACTGAAGTAGCGAGACAATAAGGAGGACATCAGTTCTATGAAGAGCTATCGAAAAGAACTATGGTTCAACGTTCCTGGACGCCGAGCCTTCATCAACGTCACGCGCCAGGTTGAAGAGTGCTTGCGCGAAAGCGGCATCAAAGAAGGGCTGGTGCTGGTGAACGCCATGCACATCACCGCCTCGGTCTTCATCAACGACGATGAACGCGGCCTCCATCAGGACTACGACGATTGGCTGGAGGAGCTGGCTCCACACGAACCCATCGGCCGCTATCGCCACAACCGCACCGGCGAAGACAACGGTGACGCGCACCTGAAGAGACAGATCATGGGCCGTGAGGTAGTCGTAGCGGTTACCGATGGTCGCCTGGACTTTGGCCCGTGGGAGCAGATTTTCTACGGTGAGTTCGATGGACGTCGTAGGAAGCGCGTCCTGGTAAAGATCATAGGCGAGTAATCATGGCGACTTTGAAAGCATTACCCGACCTGATATCCCTGAAGGGCAAACGAGCTTTGATCACCGGCTCTGCGGCTGGCATCGGCAAGGCCATCGCCTGTAGATTCGCCGAAGCAGGAGCCGATTTAGAGCTGGTGGATATTGACGGCGAAAGGCTGGCAGCCACGAGGAAAGAGTTAGCGAGCTTCGGAACAGAGGTTAATATCCACAAGACGGACATATCGAGTAGGGAGGAGAGAGACGAGCTTTGGGAAAAACTGAGTGGGGATGGGCCGGACATCCTGGTGAATAATGCCGGTATCTACCCCTTCAAGGGGTTCTTGGACGTTGACGAGTCCTTCTACAAACGGGTAATCGAGACGAATCTGAACTCGGTCTACTGGATGTGCCAGAAGATGATCAGAAAAAGACTGAAATTGGGGGGCGTGATTGTCAACGTTGGATCTATAGAAGCTATCGTGGCATTCAAAGAGGACTTGGCTCACTACAGCGTGAGCAAAGCCGGGGTCATTGCTTTGACCCGAGCTCTGGCCAAGGAGCATGGCAAGCACGGTTTCAGAATAAATGCGGTAGTGCCTGGAGGGATCATCACCAGTGGGACCAAGAGGGCTGCCAAAGGTATATTTCGCTTTGACTTTGGTCTTATCAGGACTGGCATCGAATTCAAGCAACGGCTGCCTATAGGCCGACTGGGACAGCCAGATGAAGTCGCGTGTATGGCGCTGGTCCTGGCTAGTGATATATCCAGTTACGTACATGGGGCAGCGATACCAGTGGACGGCGGATTCCTGGCGGTATGATAATGCGAGCCACGGCAGACGTGTAGATAGAAAGGGGGTGATCAGCAACGAAGCAACTGCTTTTAGTAAAGTTACGTGCATCGTTTTCACAAATCTAAATCGAAAGGAGAATTCCGATGTCAACAGTAAGGAATCAAGGCCATCGTCCGCCGCTGGATTGACCAGGTCTGGAAGAAGGGGGATCTGGATGCAGTGGATGAGATTTTCGCCGCCGACTTTGTCTTCCACTAAGCTGGCACTCAAGGAGAGCCTGACCGCGAGGGCTACAAGGAAGCCGTGACCGGCCTGGTTGCTCCCTTCGCCGACGTTCATGCCGCCGTTGAGGACATGATTACGGAAGGAGACAAAGTTGTGCTTCGCTGGACCTGGGGCGGCACCCACACAGGCGAGTTCTGGGGAGTTCCCCCTACGGGTATGCAGGTGACGGTGACGGGGATCAGCATCCTCCGTATCGAAGGCGGCAAGATCGTGGAAGAATGGGGCGAAATGGACAACATGGGTCTGATGGCCCAGCTTGGCGTCGAGATGGGCTAGGAAGGCGTGGTCCCGCCAATGGAGGAGGATGGGGAGTAGCTGTTAAGGATGGCTCCAATGAGGGTGAGGAATTGCGCCAGTTGATGCAGCGCTCTGGCGTCGTTGACCCAGGTGAGAGCTTCTTCCTGGAGGAGCTTGAAAAAGAGTCCGTGTGATTGACAGACGCAAGTCTTGCGTACCGTAAGGAATGATGATGTCCCACCCTCCTGGGATTTGCGATTGCCAGAGGCCGATTGTCGAATGATACATCGGCAATCGAAAATCGAAATCTTAAAGAGCCCAGGGTAATCATGACCGCCTTGGGGAAAGGAGATAAAAGAAAATGGATCTGCAATTGATGGAAGAACAAAAGATGACCAGGAAAATGGCCCGGGAACTGGCCGCTAAGGAGATTGCCCCTATAGCAGCGGAGATTGACGAGACGGGGCGGTTTCCCAGGGAGGTCATGGAAAAGATGGCTGAGGCTGGCCTCTTCGGCATCCTGGTCCCACCACCTTTCGGCGGGGCCGGGGGTGATAGGCTCGCTTTCGTGCTGAGCGTGGAGGAGATAGCGGCGGCCTCTGCCTCGGTTGCCTGGAGCCTGGTGACGAGTATAGGTGTCAGTTTCATCATTCTGGCCTTCGGCAGCGATGCGCAGAGGAAGAAGTACCTGCCTGCCCTGGCCAAAGGGGAGAAGCTGGGGGCTTTCGCCCTCGTCGAGCCCAGCGGCGGGACCAACTGGCAGATGACCTTGCAGACCCGGGCAGTAGCCGATGGCGATCATTACGTGGTCAACGGCTCCAAGTGCTTCACCAGCAACACTGGCGAGGCGGACATCTACACCGTCTTTGCCAGAACCGACCCGGCGAAAGGGCCGATGGGCATCTCGGTGCTGATCGTCGAGAAGGACACCCCCGGCTTTTCTTTCGGCACACTGGAGGACAAGTTGGGCCTTCGCGGGGATCCCACGGGGGAGCTGTTCTTCGAGGATTGCCGTGTGCCCAGGGAGAACCTGGTGGGGCAAGAAGGCGACGGCGTGAACATCTTCCAGGCTTATGGGGCTCTGGATTGCGTTGGACAAGCCGCCGTAGCCGTAGGAATTGCCCAGGCCGCGTTGGACGCCTCCGTCAAGTACGTCAAAGAGAGAACCGTGGTGGAGCCGATGACCCTGGCCAATTTCGAGAACGTTCAGTGCGCCATCGCTGACATGACCGTCGCAGTGGAGGCGGCCAGGCTCATTGCCTATCGCGCCGCCTTGTCTGAAATGAAAGAGCGGCCAGACCCCTTGATGTTCGCGGCGGCGATGTTCTGTAACGAAGTGGCAATGGATGTCGCCGGCAAGGCCGTTGAGCTTCATGGGGGATATGGCTGTACCAGTGACTTCCCGGTGGGGCGCTACTTCAGGGATGCCAAGACGCTGTCTTTGCAGAAGACGTTCGATTTTGTGAAGACAATGATTGGGAAGATGCTCCTGGGTATTCCCATGGGCCCTCCCCCTGGGGCTGGCGGCCCACCCAGGTAGACCGCAGTCAGGAGATCGTGACCAGACTTCGGAAGTCTCTAGAACTGAAGACTTCCGAAGTCTATCTTGTCGGTTTTCGCCCTCTCGACAACGTGGATCAAATTGGCCGAAATCGCAAATCTATGGTATAATAGCGGCAGAGGTGGTTACCATGAGGCTTGAAGAAGCGAGGGCATTTCATAAAGGAGAGTGGATAGCCTTTCGCACCTTTGAGGAAAGTGATGATCCAGAAGGGGAAGTAGTCCTGCACCGGGGGCTGACCGATGTCTATATCACTTTTGTAGGCCCGCCAGTTCCTGAAGGTTATGCAGTGATCTTTTAGCCGAGATTTCTATGAGCTGTCGTGAGGCTGGTGAGCGGTTGGGCTAGGTGGGCTCTTTGGAAAAATCAGACATACAAGGCTGTGAACAGGAGCAGTAGGCCATCCCCACAGAGAGCCGGGTAAGGGTGGGAGCCTGGCAGGGCGCCGATGGGGAGCGCGGAAAGGCCGAACTCGCCTGGGAGCCGCAACGGTGAAACGCGGGGGCGGAACGTCGTGCCCGCCCCCGGATTAGTCGTTGCCGAGTGGTGATCGTTACCTCGCTGGAGAGCGGATGGATAGCGTGGGGCTGTAGCGCAGTTGGGAGCGCGTCTCAATGGCATTGAGAAGGTCAGGGGTTCGAGTCCCCTCAGCTCCACCAAGTGCCAGTAATCAGTGATCAGATCGGGTTGCTGGGCCATCAAGCAGGGTGGTACCGCGGAGAAGTCCCCTTCGTCCCTGAGGCGAAGGGGACTTTTGTTGGGGGTGGGTTCAGGGAGGCTGCAATCCTGTGGCTTCTTCAAGGCGTCGGTCTAGGTCTTGTCTAATCTGTGGGGGTGCCTTTCCCAAACGCCGTAAGATCAAAGAGCGATGAAGGGTGACCAATTTGGCCATTCTGAAAACGGATGTGGTTCTCAAGCCGGTCAAGTGGAAGTCCGGATGGGATTTCTTGAGGAGGTAGTCTGTAGAGAGCAAAGGTGAAGGGACAACAGAGGTTATAAAGGCGAGGACTATGTCTTCCCCTATGGGATCAGGGGAAACGATGACCGCAGGGCGTACCTTTCGCCCCGTCAGGTCTGTAAAGGGAAATGGGACGAGAACAATGTCGCCCCGGTGCAAGGATGGCGGAGAACCTCATCACACCGGTTCTCCATCTTCCAAAGTGTATATATCTTCCCGTGGATCGGCAAGAAAAGCAAAAGAGGGGCTGTCCTCTGCCAGCTTAGCTATGGCCAGGGAAGAGAGGTCGTCCTCCGGTAGAAAGAAGATCAGTTTCACTTCAGTTCGATCCGGCAATGAGACGGATTCGAGCGGGTGGAACAAACCATTGTCGTAGACTGCTTTAATAGTCTTCAGCATTTCTTTACCCCCTATCATCAGTGAGAGCTCCCGGAAAGTCCTTGAAAATGCTCTCAGCCCCCGTCCCCGGGGGCGTCGTCAGCGGAGTCGCCTTGCGAAAGTCGCCCCGGGGACGGGGCTCTGAGCACTTTCCGGGAAAGCTCCAGTGGATACACAATTGCTCCAGGGGGATTGCCAAATCCCCATATTGATTATATCATCTTCAAGTAAGGAAAGCAAATTCAACAGAGAGGAGCAAACTAATGACTGATAAATACATCCCCCAACAGATCGAATCCAGGTGGCAGAAACGATGGGAGGAGGATGGGCTTTACCGGACGGTGGAGGATCCGACCCGACCCAAGTATTACTTCCTGACCATGTTGCCCTATCCATCGGCCAACTACCTGCACATCGGCCACTGGTACGTGATGGCTCCCTCAGACGCGCGCGCGCGCTACACTCGGATGAAGGGCTACAATGTCTTCTACCCCATCGGCTTCGACGCTTTTGGGCTGCCGGCCGAAAACGCGGCCATCCAACACGGCATCCATCCCTTCAAATGGGCCTGGGATAGCATCGAAGTCATGCGCCGCCAACTCCGCTCGATGGGGGCCATGTGGGCCTGGGATCGAGAGGCAGTCTCTTGCCTGCCCGGCTACTATAAATGGACGGAGTGGTTCTTCCTCAAGTTCTACGAGGCGGGCCTGGCCTACAAGAAGATGGCCCCGGTGGACTGGTGTCCTAAGTGTAACACCACCCTGGCCCGAGAGCAGGTGTGGGGAGAGGATCGGCACTGCGAACGCTGCGGCACGCCGGTCATAAAGAAGAACCTGGAGCAGTGGTTCCTGCGGATCACGGATTATGCCGACGAGCTCCTGGATTACTCCAAGATAGACTGGCCGGAGCGCATCTGCACCATGCAGAAGAACTGGATCGGCCGCAGCGAAGGGGCGAACGTGACCTTCCCCATCGCAGACTTCCCCTCTCCTACCTTCCCCCCCGGAGTTGGGGGGGACCGAGGGGGGGCGGAGAGGGGGCCGGGGGGTGAGGGCGGCATCGTCGTCTTCACCACCCGGCCCGACACCCTGTGGGGCGCTACCTTCATGGTGCTGGCCCCGGAGCATCCGTTGGTAGACAAACTGACCACGCCGGAGCGCCGCGAGGAGGTAGAGGCCTACAGGTTCCAGGCCGCCCGCCAGAGCGAGATCGAGCGTCTGAGCACCGAACGAGAGAAGACCGGCGTCTTCATCGGCGCCTACGCCATCAATCCGGTCAATGGCGAGCGCATCCCCATCTGGGTGGCCGACTACGTGATGATGACCTACGGGACGGGAGCCATCATGGGTGTTCCCTCTCACGACGAGCGGGACTTCGAGTTCGCTCTCAAGTTCGGCCTGCCCATCATCCCCGTCATTGACCGTCCCGACGGCGTCGCCAAGTCCTTCGCCAGGCAGGGCACGATGCGAGAGGGCTTTGCCGAGGCGTTGACCGAGGCCGGCATCCCCTTCGAGGAGCAGGATGGCTCCTTGCGCGTCACGATGGACAGGAGCCAGGTGGGCCGCTACATCGCGCTGGCGCAGGCGCACATCAAGCCCGGATGCTGGACCGAAGTGGTCGGCGCCCGCTGGGCCTTCGTCTTCGACGACGGCGTTCGCGAATTCGATTCTGTGGAGGCCGACCGCGAGATCACAGCTCACTGCAAGGAGCTGCAGCCGGCGGTGGGGGACAAGCCCTTCGGTACGCCTGCGGCTACTCAGGACAAGCGCACGGTCATGGAGATATTTTGGGACGTGGAGTTCTACCGCGACGTGCTATTCCACGCCGAGTACGCCACCATGATCAACTCCGGCCCCTTCAGCGGCACGCCGGGCGACGTGGCGGTGCAGAAAGTGACGGAGTGGCTGGAGGCACGTGGCGTTGGCGAGTTCGCCGTCAACTACCGGCTGCGCGACTGGCTGATCAGTCGTCAGCGGTACTGGGGCGCGCCTATCCCCATCGTCTATTGCGACGAGTGCGGGATGGTGCCGGTGCCCTACGAGGACTTGCCGGTGCTGCTGCCTGAGGACGCTGAGTTCTTGCCCACGGGCGAATCGCCCCTCAAATTCCACGAAGGCTTCCGACATACCACCTGCCCGAAGTGCGGCGGCCCTGCTGAGCGCGAGACAGATACGATGGATACCTTCCTGTGTTCCTCGTGGTATCACTACGCCTACGTGACCCCCTACCGCAAAGAGGGCGAGCCGCTGCATCGAGACGATTGCCCCTGGGATCCTGAGGCGGGCCGCTACTGGTTGCCGGTGGACATGTACACCGGTGGGCCGGAGCACGCCGTGATGCACCTGCTGTACACGCGCTTCTTCACCAAAGTCATGCGGGACATAGGGCTGGTGGATGACGATGAGCCGATGCTGGCCCTGCGCAACCAGGGCATCATCCTGGGTGCCGACGGGGCGCGCATGAGCAAATCGCGGGGCAACGTCGTCCTGCCCGATGACCTGGTACAGCGGTACGGTGCCGACACCGTGCGGGCCTACCTGATGTTCGGCTGGCGTTGGGAGCAGGGCGGGCCGTGGGATCCCCAGGGCATCGAGGGTGTGGTGCGCTGGCTGCACCGGGTGTGGAACTGCGTGGTGGATGAACCAGCGGCCAGCGGCGAGCGGCCAGCAGCAAGCGTGGACCAGGTGCAGTCGCTGCGGCGGAAGACGCACCAGACCATCCGGGTGGTGACGCAGGATATGGAGGATTTTGCCTTCAACACCATCATCGCCCGCCTGATGGAACTGACCAACGCGTTGATGAAGGCCAAAGAGACGCCGGTCTACGGCAGCGATGCCTGGGAGGAAACGGTCGAGAGCTTGCTGTTACTGATGGCGCCCTGCTGTCCCCACGTGGCCGAGGAGCTGTGGGCTCGCACTGGCCGGCCCTACAGCGTGCACCAGCAGAGCTGGCCGACGTGGAGCGAGGAGCTGGCCGCCGAGGAGGTCATCACCCTGATCGTCCAGGTCAACGGCAAGCTGCGGGATCGGCTGGAGGTGCCGGTGGACATCAGTGCGGAGGCGGCTAAGGAGCTGGCCCTGGCCAGCGGCGGCGCTCAGCGCCAACTGGAAGGCCTGGAGGTGAAGAAGGTCATCTATGTGCCGGGGAGGCTGGTGAACATCGTGGCGAAATAGTCTGGAAGTCGGAAGCAGAAAAAAGCCACCAGTGGGAAACCTCTGGTGGCTTTTCTGGTCTAGTGACTCACCTCACCGTGAGCTGGCTCAAATGGACAGGCTCATCGGTTTCTTCTATTCCTCTCCCGTAGCACTTCCAGATAGCGAGGAATGATCGTGGCATATAGCCAGTAGAAGAAACGCAAGGCGGGATAATCGTAGGCTCCGACGTAGCGCACGAATTGGCCTCCGAAGCCCTCTTTGAACCTGTAAACCCCCCACAACGGGTCTGATTCGTCCTGGAGGTCAGGAGCTCCCCATAAGTCATACACTGTGCAGCCTTGAGCCTTGGCCCAGCGGATGGCCTCCCATTGCAGGAGGTGGTTGGGCATCAGGTTGCGGTGCAGGTCTCGCGAGGCGCCGTACATGTACCACACTTTGTTTCCGAAGCGGAAGAGGATGAGGCCGGCCAAAGGTCGGCCCTCGAGCTCGGCGATGAAGAGCTGAGCCAGGTTGGCCTCGATGAAAGCCTGCCAGGCATGGCGATAGTAGACAAAGGGACGGATGATGAACTCATCCCGGCTGCCGGTCTCGACGTACATCTCATAAAAGAGGGGCAAGTCGGCCAGATCACCTGAGCGAACCTTGATCCCTCGCCGCCCGGCCAGGCGGACATTGTAGCGGGTCTTGGACTTCATGTCTTTCAGTAGCTCGTCCTCTTCCCGCGTCAGGTCAATGAGAACAGTGTTGCGGAATTGGATCTGCTCGGATGAAGGTTGCCAGCCGTGGCTCTCCAGCGTGGTGATGACCTGAGTAGCCGTAGGGCTGTGGTCTTCCAGGCAGACATCAGGGTCAATCTTGATGAAAATAGCGTGATAGCGCCTGGCTACGTCCTCCAGGGTGGATAAGACGCACCTCAGCAGCTCATCATCCCCATGATCGAGAGCCGGCCCCTTGGGCACGTACATTACGCAGAGCGGGAGATGGGGGAACTTGCGTCGCAGCACGGAGGCGGCGGCTCGTACCAGGCCATCCTCCTCCTCAGAAAAGAGGAGACGCAGGGGCGTCCATCCGTATTTAGCTTTGAACTGACCCCACTCGTAGGATTGCAATACGTGATTATAGGGCAGTTTGAGAAGGGCCTCGTTCCAAAGATTGCGCTCTGTTACCTCAGTTACTCGCACTTTGCCGGTATCCTGAGTAGATCCAATCTTGCTCAGCCTGGATTGCCAAATCCAGGCCAGAAGCGGGGATTTGGCAATTCCCTCAGAGCGATTTTGGATCCCCCTATCCTGATCTGGCTCGCCAAGCGCGGGGATTCAGCCCATGCGCGTCAAGCTAAGGCCAGCGACCGCCGGTTGAGTAGCTCGCAGCGTAGCGGAGAGCGTATCGAAACCAAGGGAGCGGGTTTCGCGAAGCTACTTGGCTTCGATACGGGCCTTCCACTATGTTCCAGACCCTACTCAGCCGGCGTTTTTGCCCAACTTTAGCGTTAGCTTGACGCACATGGGATTCAGCCCCGCGCTGAAAGAACGAAGCCCCTACGGGGCCAGGAATGACCAGCCCGAAGCGGTGTCCTGAGCCTGCCGAAGGGGGCTTTG